>JBBSDD010000001.1:0-22155 GCA_038249755.1 Flavobacteriales bacterium
GTATAGTCACTTTGCGGACTGGCGTAGAGGCCTTCCACCTCACCCATTTCTTCGATTTTACCCTGGCGCATCACAATCATCCGATCTGACATGTATTTCACCACGGACAAATCGTGTGATATAAAAATATAGGTCAGGCCAAAATCCTCTTTCAATTCATTCAGTAAATTGAGTACCTGGGCTTGTACCGAAACGTCCAGTGCTGATACAGATTCATCGCAAACAATGAATTCAGGCTGTACCATCAAAGCCCGCGCAATGCATATCCGCTGCCGTTGACCGCCGGAAAACTCATGCGGATATTTCTGCAAGGCATTTTCCGCAAGGCCCACCCGATCAATAATCATACGTACCCGCTGTTCCCGCTCCTTTCTATCGTTGGAATATTTATGCACGAGCAATGGTTCCAGGAGCGTTTGCTCCACAGTCATCCGCGGATTGAGAGAAGAATACGGATCTTGAAAAATCAATTGAAGTTTCTTTCGAAATGGGCGCATGTGTCGGTCGCCAAGTTTTGTAAGGTCTTCACCCTGATATATCACACTGCCTGAATGTACTGGAATCAGACTAAGGATCGCCCTTCCCAACGTACTTTTTCCACATCCTGACTCGCCAACGAGTCCCAGCGTTTCGCCTTTTTTTACAGAAAAACTTACGTCATTCACCGCATAAACATATGATGTCGGTTTTCCTTTCCAATCTTTTTCCGAAGGAAACCAAACATTGAGATTAGACACTACTATCAGCTCATTTTCATGCACTTGCGTCGTCCGCCTCACCACGTTTTCCAGATTATTTTTAAATGCCTCGTCATTCTTCAAAAAATCGGCAACGGTAGGCAGTCTGTCCGGACGGGAATCAAGTCGCGGTCTGCATGCAATCAAAGCACGCGTATAGGGATCGGCAGGATTTTTAAAAATACCTTTCACCGTGCCTTCTTCGAGTACCTTGCCACGAAACATCACCAATACATTATCCGCCACTTCCGCTACCACACCGAGGTCGTGGGTGATAAAAATCAGGCCCATATTGTTTTTCTCCTTGAGCTTTACAAGCAATTGGAGGATGCGTTTTTGGACAGTTACATCGAGGGCCGTGGTGGGTTCATCAGCGATTAAGACGTCAGGTTCGCACGACATGGCCATGGCGATCATCACCCGCTGTTTTTGCCCGCCAGAAATCTGATGGGGATAGCTGTCAAACATGGCTTCAGGGCGGGGTAGCTCCACTTCCGTAAAAAGGGCAATCGTCCTCAACCGCGCTTCAGCATGGGAAATGCGCAGGTGATGGCGAAGCGCTTCTGCCACCTGATCTCCGCAAGTCTGCACCGGATTTAATGAAGTCATCGGCTCCTGAAAAATCATCGCGACGCGCTTGCCCCGAATTAATCTAACGCTTTCGGAAGAGGCTTGAATGATGTCAAGGGATTGTTGACCGCCAGTCTCAAGAAGTATCCGACCAGATTTCACTTCTGCCGATAATGGCAATAAACCCATAATGGCCAGTGATGTGAGGCTTTTGCCAGATCCGGATTCACCTACGATACCAAGGGTTTCTCCTTTGTGGAGTGTGAAGTGAATATTTTCTACGGCATTTTTCGAATGTGCTCCCTTACCAAATGATACCGTTAAATCGGATACCTGAAGCACAGGCAAATCAGATTTCATTGCTCAATGGTTCGAGGTAATTAATGCTCAAAAAAGGTTTTGTAGTTTCCACAGATTCATTGCTCAAAGTAATCTCGACCACATTGTTAGTCGGACTCACTGTGGTCCATCTGCACATAAGTCCCGCGCAGTTTGGCTCTCCGAAAAGGCTGTCATAATGGGTTTCAAACTCCTGAAATGCGTTGTCGACCGACGATTTTGATTGTGCAAACAGATCGACCTGAATTTCGAACAATCCGTAGGAATCGAAAGCATAATAGACTACCATTCTAATGCTGTCCTCTGCCCATAAAAAAGTTTTCTCATACTCCAAAATGCTATCCGCATCTGATACCAACCGGAGTTTCTCAAGGGAAACCACGTCACTGTAATTGCTTCCGAGTTGCAAACCCCGGAATCGTTCACCTTTTTCCGGTAAACAGACCACTTTTACGATGGAAATTTTTTCGGAAGCAGGCTCTTGTGTACAGGATAATATTCCAAAGGAAACCACAACATAACATGCGGATGTAATGTAAAAGTTAAACATATTCTAGGTCTTCTTCAGGAATGAGTGGTAAATTCTTAAAACGGTGCATGAGATGGGCCACAGCAATGGTGTCTTTTTCGCAGTATTTCGTGATTCGACTGAGATCGGAGTCTTCCCAATATACGCGCGCCACATCAGCACCTGAAATGTCATCTTTTGGTGTAGGTATACCGAACAAATTTGTCAAAAGATTCAATGAGGTAAAATGCTTGTAGTCACCAAATTTCCATAATTCCAGGGTGTCGAGATGGCGAACTTCCCAGGGTTTTTTTCCCGGAAGGTTGATCATCTCCGGCAAATGCAACCCATTCAAAAGCATTCTGCGGGCCATATAAGGAATGTCAAACTCTTTGATATTGTGTCCGCAAAGGTATTTATCCAATCCGGAAAAATGATCGTCTAATACTTTTGAAAATGCGGATAAAACCTCTTTTTCATCGTCCCCGCTAAAAGATTTGATGCGCAGCCGTGGGCGACCCTCCTTTTGGTATACAAATGCAGTCGAAATACAGATCACCTTACCAAACTCGGCGTAAATTCCCGCCTTTTCATAAACCTGTCCGGCATCCAATCCATCCCTGGTTTGAAAATATTTGGTCTTGTCGCTCCAAAGTTTCTGACGGTTCTCGTCCAGGTCAGTAAATGAATATACCTCCGGTACGGTTTCAATATCCAAAAACAGAATTTGATTGATAGAAATATCCTTCAGCATGATGATACCAAATTAAGAAAATTATCAAGAGATTCGAAGTGCGCCCAAGGTTGTAAATTTGCAAAATGGATTACGAATTTGAAACCCGCTGGAGATCTTTGATATCGCGGCTTGAAAAACAGTTTGGGGAAGATATTGATCTCGAAGCAATATTGTTTCTGATAGGTGTACAGGAATTGGGTGATGGTTTGCGGCGGTTTAAAAAGGACGAGAAGCTTGACCTCATGCACATTGCCATTTGCACGGTGCTGACCCCGTACGGATATTACAAATTTTTGCATCTTGATGATGAAGGATGGCCTCACTTCGAAGCACTAAAAAACCTTCCCTACCTGAATGATTCGGAACAAAAACTTTTAATGAGAAAAGCCGTGGTAGACTATTTTGATGCCGAAGGCATTATTCAATCCTGAAGGTTTTGCGGGTGGTTTCCTCCTCCACAATCTTCATAATTCCTTCTACAAATGCGATGCTGTCAGGAAATTCTTTGGTGATTTCCACATTGAGAATGACGAAACCACTTTGTCCTGGTTTGTACAATTCGGTGTAGTCAAATACACACAAGCCATTCGCATCAGTAAACTCTGTATCATCCATCCGAATATTTCCGACCTCAGTTGAATTGATCGTGCCCTGACCGAACATTCGTACTTCAGCACCTGGCACAGGTGTGCCATTTGGAGTGACAACCCTCACCTCTGCAACTGTATCCTCAACAGGATTACAAGAGAAACTGAAGATAGCAACCGAAACTATTACAAATAAAGCGGTAAGTTGAGTTTTCATTGTGACGGGTTTCTTAAATTCGCACCTGATACGAAGAATCAAAAATATGAAATTTATTTACAGTAATATAATAAAACCAACACAGCTGGCAGCCATTTTTACGCTGGTGCTTGCACTGATCATGGTTGGGTTTACCAATTCCAATGACGCGCAAAAAACAGAAATGGTTGTTTTGAGCACTGAATTTGGAGATATGACCATCCTGTTGTATGATGAAACACCTTTGCATAAAGCCAATTTCCTGAAACTTGTTAAGGAAGGTTTTTTCGACGACCTCTTGTTTCACCGCGTCATTGAAGGTTTTATGGTGCAGGGAGGTGATCCTGAATCGCGCAATGCGGCCGCAGGCACAGGCTTGGGAAAAGGCGGTCCGGATTATACCATTCCGGCAGAATTTAATACGCAATTCATACACAAAAAAGGCGCATTGTCTGCTGCCAGACAAGGTGACGCTATGAATCCCAAAAAGGAATCTTCAGGCTCTCAATTTTACGTTGTACAAGGAAAGCCGACAAGTGGTGTAAAGAGAAAATCAGCCACCACTGCGCCTTATTCGGCGGAGCAAGTGGCCACGTACGCCGAACTTGGAGGCACGCCTTTTCTGGATGATGATTACACCGTATTTGGTGAAGTGGTGGAAGGATTGGACATTATCGATTCCATTGCTGCTCAGCCAGTCGACCGTATGAATCGCCCTTTGAAAGACGTGAAAATGACCATGAAAATTGAGAAGAAAAAATGGAACTGACCCATGATGAACTTCTCCAGGAAATAGCGCAGTTCAAGTCCTCTTCAAAAGATGAGATTGAATCTTTCCGCTTGAAATATCTGGGTAAGAAGGGATTGCTAAAGTCTCTCGCCGGCGAAATGAAAGACCTTTCTCCAGAGGAGAGAAAAATTCACGGATTGCGCATGAACCAAATTCGCGCAGCAGTGGAAGAGCGGATTGAAACGCTTACCGCCGATCTGGAAAAATCCGGGAGTGGGAATCGCAATCGCACTGATTTGAGCCGGACATCCGGTCAGGAAGAGATCGGCAGCCGCCATCCGGTGTCACTCGTTCGAAAGGAAATCGAAGATATTTTTAAACGAATTGGCTTCACGATAGCTGAAGGACCGGAGATAGAAGACGACTGGCACAACTTTTCTGCTTTGAATTTCCCGGAAGAACACCCGGCGCGAGACATGCAGGATACATTTTTCATTGAGAAAAACCCCGATATCGCCTTGCGCACACATACCTCATCTGTTCAGGTACGGGTGATGGAATCCCAGCAACCACCCATCCGGATCATTGCACCTGGTCGCGTATACCGCAATGAAGCAATTTCTTCGCGTTCTCACTGTATTTTTCATCAGGTGGAAGGGTTGTACATTGATAAAGGGGTGAGTTTTGCGGATATGGTGCAGACCATAGAATATTTTGCGAAAGCATTTTTTGGTAAAACCGAAATAAGACTGAGACCATCCTATTTTCCCTTCACCGAACCCAGCGCCGAGGTAGATGTATATTGGGGTTTGGAGAATGAAACCGACCACCGGATCACAAAAGGTACCGGATGGCTCGAAATTATGGGTTGTGGTATGGTTGACCCCGCTGTTTTGGAGGCATCCGGAATTGATTCATCAATCTACTCCGGCTATGCATTCGGAATGGGTATTGAGCGTATCGCCATGAACCGGTTTCAGATCGGTGATATACGGATGCTGTTTGAGAACGACATCCGGTTTCTAAGACAATTCAAAGGAGCCTGGTAAAAATCAGGATTTATCGAGCTTCAGCATATTGGTCATCCCTGTTTCATTGATGGGCATGCTGGCCAAATGGATGGTCAGGTCGCCCTCTTTTACTAATTTTTGCTTCTTAAGGATGTATTTGATATCGGCCATGGTATGGTCGGTACTCACCATTTTGTCATAGAAATACGTCTTAACACCCCAAACCAAACTCATTTGGGTGAGAAGATTTTTATTTCCTGTAAAGACGAAAATACGGGCCCGGGGGCGTTGACTGGAAATTTTAAAGCCGGTATAACCCGATACGGTCATGGTGATAATGGCGGCAGCTTTCACGCGGTTTGCTAATCTGGTCGCATTAAAACAAATCGAATCGGTAATAAATCGCTCTTCTCTCCCTTCAGCTGGCGGCTCTTCGTGGTGATAGATTGTATCGACCTTTTCGGCTTCATGCACGATCTTAACCATTGTCTCAATTACTTTAACAGGATACTTTCCCACTGAGGTTTCGGCACTGAGCATTACGGCGTCAGCTCCATCAAGCACCGCGTTGGCCACATCATTCACTTCAGCCCTGGTTGGCGTGCTGTTTTCGATCATGCTTTCCATCATCTGGGTAGCCACGATCACGGGTTTTCCATTTTTGAGGCTCTTTCTAACGAGCATTTTCTGGATCATCGGCACATTTTGCAGAGGAATTTCCACACCAAGATCTCCCCGGGCTACCATTAGGGCATCCGTCTCGGCGATGATGTCGTCAATGTCCTCGATCGCTTCAGGTTTCTCAATTTTGGCGACAATACGCGCGTGTTTCTCTTTCGCGTTGATCAGGTACCGGAGTTCTATGATATCCCGTGCAGATCGCACAAATGACAATCCAATCCAATCCACATTCTGGTCTAGTACGAAATCGAGATCTTTCAAATCTTTTTCGGTAAGACAAGGCAAGGAAATTTTCGTATTTGGCAGGTTTACGCCTTTGTTGCTGGTAAGAATTCCGCCGTAAATGACGCGTGCCTGCACTTCATCCTTTCCATTGGTAAAGGTTGTTTCCAGCGCCAGTTTTCCATCATCAAGCAAAATCCGGTCGCCTACCCTTACATCCCGGGGAAATTCTGGATAGGTCATAAATAACTTTTCATTGCTCGAATTGGCTTCTATGGTGGTAAATGCAATCATTTCACCTTCTACCAACGTCATAAGTCCTCCCTCGATCTTTCCCACACGGAGCTTAGGTCCCTGTAAGTCAGCGAGAATTGAGGTATGCGTTCCGAGATTTTTGTCAGCTTGCCGGATATTGGCAATGGTACCTGCGTGCAACTCATGCGAACCGTGTGAAAAATTGATCCTGCACACGTCCAATCCTGCTTCGATCATCCTTGAGATCTGCTCAACGCTTGCAGATGCCGGGCCGAGGGTAGCAACAATTTTTGTTCTCTTTGATATCATGTTGTCAACAATAAATTTTGTTTCATTTTCAAGCTTTCAATATTTACCGGAAAGGCCATCCGGATGATTTTTATAGCTCTCAATTTTCTAAGTAGTTCATTTGAATCTACAGCCGGGCTATCATCGACCATTAGAAAATAATCTGCTTTGGGTATTTCCGAAAGAAGTAAACTTCCCCCCGCCTTGTTTTCTACAAATCTGTAAGTGGCCTGTTCTAATTCAGAAGCATAGGTATACAAGCAATGCTCGGAAACACCGGACCCTTTTTTAAAAAGTTCCACTGATTTTTCACGCTTCATTGAAAGAGTCAGCGCTTTGTTTAAACTCCAACAGATTCTATAATCACTTGCAGTTGAACTGATCCCAAAAAGAAGAAAAGGGTATTCTTCTATGATATCCAGGACCAATTTTGCCATACTTCTTGTCAATCGAACACGAAGCTATGAAAAAACTACGTTTCTGAATGATTTAACTGCGATAATGCAAATTTTGCCGCGAGTTGTTCAGCGCTTTTTTTAGATAATCCTTCACCTGAACCGCGGATTGTCTGATCAAAATATACTTCAGAAAAAAACATTTTTCGACCTTGTTCTTCACCAATAACTCTGGTTGAAAATCGGACGTCCACTTTCTTTTTATGCGCTTCTTCAAACAATCGGCTCTTGAAGTCAGATTCGACATAAGCTACATTTATCACATCTGCATGTTTTTCGAAAAGGCGTATAATGGCTCGGTAAGCTTTATCATACCCCTGATCAATATAAATTGCTCCAAGGAGAGCTTCCAAGGCATTGCCACCTAGGGACTCCCGTGAATGCGTTGCCTGAAGGTCTGTTTCAAGAAGTTGATCCACGCCAATTTTTTCGGCAAGTTTATTCAAATTGATGCGACTTACCAACCGGCTTTTCATTTTCGTAAGCTCTCCCTCATCAAGATTGGGGTATTTTTTAAAAAGATAATCTGCCACGGCAGCGTCAAGTATAGCATCTCCCAAAAATTCAAGACGCTCATTGCTTGTATCCGGTTTGTTATGGATATTTCGGGCCGCGGATTTGTGCCGGAGGGAAATTGAATAAATTTCAATATGCCTGTAAGAGACCGATAGATCCTCTTTTAACATCTTCGCAATTTCCCGCTCTCTGGGGGACAGATTACTTGCAAAAATGGATCGAAAATTCAAGTGAGATTAGTCTTTGAATTTCTTGAAAATCGCGGACGTATTGTGACCTCCAAAACCAAAGGTATTGCTCAGAGCAGCGTTGACAACCCTTTCCTGGGCTACATTGAAGGTGAAATTCAAATTGTTGTCAATATCAGGATCCGCTTCTGTAAAATTAATTGTGGGAGGTACGATGTCGTGTTTTATAGCAAGTATACAAGCTATGGCCTCTATACCGCCTGCAGCACCCAGAAGGTGTCCGGTCATCGACTTTGTGGATGATATATTGAGCATATATGCATGATCGCCAAAGGTCTTGAGGATCGCTTTGGTTTCTGCGACATCGCCAAGAGGAGTCGATGTGCCATGAACATTGACATAATCAATTTCCGAAGGATTCATTTTCGCATCCCTCAGAGCCGCTTTCATCACATTCAGCGCGCCGAGTCCTTCCGGATGAGGCGCTGTAATATGGTATGCATCTCCAGACATACCGCCACCGGCAACTTCCGCATAGATTTTCGCACCCCTTTTCAGGGCGTGTTCTAGTTCTTCGAGGATTAGGGCTCCGGCTCCTTCCCCAAGAACAAAACCATCACGGGTGCGATCAAAGGGTCTTGAAGCAGTGGATGGAGAATCATTGCGCTGCGACAATGCGTGCAAGGCATTGAACCCACCTACCCCTATTTCATTCACAGTAGCCTCAGAACCACCACATATAAAAGCGTCCGCCAAATCAAGTCTGATCAAATTATAGGCGTCGATTATAGCGTTGGTGGAGGATGCACAAGCAGAAACTGTGGCATAATTGGGGCCACGGAACCCATATTTTATGGAAATGAGACCTGCTGCGATATCAGCGATCATTTTAGGCACAAAAAACGGATTAAACCTTGGAGTTCCATCACCCTTGGAAAAATTCGTTATTTCCTCTTGGACTGTGGTAAGCCCTCCAATCCCGGAACCCCAAATAACGCCGATTCTATCGACGTCGATATTGGAGTCGAGCAAACCGGCATCTGATACAGCTTCCGAAGAGGCCACCATGGCAAATTGAGAATACGGATCTAATTTGCGACCTTCTTTTCTGTCAAAATGGTCATTGACATCGAAACCCTTTACCTCGCAGGCGAACTGTGTTTTGAATTTTGAAGCATCAAAAAGCGTAATTGGAGCTGCTCCGCTTACTCCATTGATAAGACTTTGCCAATATTCACCGGCGGTATTACCAATAGGAGTAAGCGCCCCGATGCCTGTGACGACAACGCGTTTGAGCTCCATATTTTTACTTTACGTTGTTCTGGATATACTCAACTGCCTGACCTACCGTGCCAATTTTTTCAGCCTGATCATCTGGAATCGCAATATTAAATTCTTTTTCGAACTCCATGATTAGTTCTACAGTGTCGAGTGAGTCTGCTCCGAGATCATTGGTGAAACTCGCTTCTGAGGTCACTTCAGACTCGTCGACACCTAATTTATCAACGATGATCTTCGTTACTTTTGACTTGATATCTGACATAACAGTACAGGTTTAGTGTTTAGATTTTGGACTGCAAATAAATGAATAAAACGCCTATCTACAAAATACGCACACGTATTCGGTGAACTAAGCTAATAAGTCTGATCGAAATCATTGTGGGTCAAAGCTAATCGCGCGCGCTCAGGTCAAATTATACAATATATAAGTGATCAGACGTCTCGTCTCTGGCAATCATCTAGGCATCCTATTTCGTCTTGAACAAATTTAAAATCACGAAAAATATCATCTAACACATATGAAACCGCCACTTTGATGGCAATAGTAAAGATGCTGGTATGGAAATGATAGATATATCTTTGCAGCCCGGTTAGGTGTATTCCACCGTATAACTTAGTTTTGAAAATTACCTTTGCAATGCAAAATGGAAAAGTTTAACATCGCGATTTTCGCTTCGGGCAATGGGTCGAACGCTTTAAAGATTATCAGGCAATTTCGGCAGCACGATTTCATTCGGGTGGCACTTGTTGTAACCAATAAAGTTGAAGCCGGCGTGTTGAAACATGCCAGCGACAATCAAATTGATTCCTTGCATTTTTCGAACGCCACCTTTGCAGAAAATCCACAGGCCGTGCTTGGGAAGCTGCTCGAATACAAAATTAAGCTGATCGTTCTTGCCGGATTTCTTAGAAGGGTTCCCGATGCACTCGTTTCACACTTTTCCAACCGGATTATCAACATCCATCCTGCTCTTCTTCCAGATTTTGGTGGAAGAGGAATGTACGGACACCGCGTCCATCAGGCGGTAATAGATGCCAATCGAACAGAAAGCGGCATCACCATTCATTATGTGGACGGACACTACGATGAAGGCAAAATTATCTTTCAGGCCCGCCTGGATGTTGGCGCAGATGAAACAGTGGATACACTTCAAAAAAAAATACAGGCGCTTGAACACCGGTGGTTTCCGGAAATCATCGAAATGCTGATTGATAAAATGGCAGAGCGTGAAAATTAATATTTACACAGACGGTTCTGCACTGGGAAACCCAGGTCCCGGGGGTTTTGGCGCGATCATGACAACCGACAAAGGGCATTACAAAGAGTTATCACAAGGCTTCCGTTTCACCACCAATAACCGGATGGAATTGCTGAGTGTCATTATCGCTCTGGAAACGCTCAAACATTCTTGTAAGGACGTGACCGTATTCAGCGACAGCAAATATGTGGTAGATGCTGTTGAAAAAAAGTGGGTTTACAACTGGGAACGAAAGAAGTTTGCCAACCGTAAAAATCCTGATTTATGGAAACGCTTTTTGCATGCTTCAGCGCCTCATCAGATAAAATTCGAATGGGTAAAAGGCCATGCCGGGCACGTACAAAACGAAAGATGTGATCAGCTCGCGGTAAATGCGGCCAAACAGCTCAACCTTCCTCCTGATGAGGGTTATGAATCAGTGGACAAATCTCTCTTCTAGTCTACGAGCAAAATATCGAAGTCAACAAGATCAACAAATAGCTGGATACGGTGATCGATTTCTTCTTCGGTCAAAGTTAAAAGCCGTTCTGTTCCAAACTTCTCGACGCTGTAACTTGCCAGTGCTGAGCCGACAATCACCGCGCGTTTCATATTCTCAAAAGAAATATCGCGCGAGTTGTCAAGATAGCCCATAAATCCACCAGCAAATGTATCGCCGGCTCCTGTGGGATCCATGACCTCCTCGAGGGGCATGGCTGGTGCGTAAAACATATTATCCCGATCCATCAGCAGTGCGCCATTTTCTCCTTTTTTAATAATGAGGTATTTCGGTCCCATTTCCAATATCTTTCTTGCTCCTTTCACAAGACTGTATTCTCCACTCAGCTGCCTTGCCTCTTCATCGTTGATCGTTAATACATCCACCCTCGCGATGACCTTTTTCAGATCCTCCATCGCGATGTCCCTCCAGAACTTCATCGTATCGAGCACCACCAATTTGGGCCTGTTACCCAGCTGATCCAGTACGGAAAGTTGCACGGAAGGGGCAAGATTACCCAGCATCAAAAAATCACACTCAACGTAGCTTTCAGGGAGCACCGGATCGAAATCTGCGAGTACATTTAATTGGGTATCCAATGTATCGCGTGAATTCATATCATAGTGGTATTTACCCTCCCAGAAAAATGACTTTTCCCCTTCCTTGATTTGAAGTCCCTGAAGATCGATAGAACGGTTTTTCATTTCTTGGAGAAACTCTTTGGGGAAATCATCACCAATAACTGAAACTAGGTTAATCTTTTTTGTAAACTGACTGGCTGCAAGGGCGATATATGTGGCTGCTCCACCAACAATTTTATCTGAATGGCCAAAAGGCGTGCTTATTTTGTCGAATGCCACTGTACCAACAACAAGAAGACTCATGTGTTATGTTTTTTTTTGCAAAGATATTGGTTAATCCCAACTTTTGCAGTAATATTGCACCCCAATTTCGGGTTTATTTACTCCTCCTTAGCTCAGCTGGTTAGAGCATCTGACTGTTAATCAGAGGGTCCATGGTTCGAGCCCATGAGGAGGAGCTCACAGAGGGTTGTCAAAAGGCAGCCCTCTTTGTTTTTTGAGCACTGTCGCACTTTTTGTTGAATTCAGCGGTGCACCACTTTCATAAGTTATATTCAACTCTAAAAAAAGTATGTTTTCTTTGCATCAAATCTTTGGTTTTGATCACCCCCTTTTCAGTGCTCCGAATGTTTTTCATGTATATTTGAACCAAGGTAAATTCATCCCAATTTCATGAAAAAGAAACTCATTCTTGTTCCTACAGATTTCTCGAAAGTCGGACAGACAGCGGTCAACCATGCCGTGAAAGTGGCTCAATCATCTGGCTCCACGCTGGCGCTGGTGCATATCGTTCCGAAAGCAGATATGCTCGAAGAGGCAAAAACCAAACTTCAGGTAGCTAAAAAAATGACTTTTGAAGATTATGACTTCGACATTGATACCATCGCACGGGTTGGCACTATATACGAAGACATCGGAGATCTCGTGGACGAGGTGGATGCCTCTTTGGTAATTATGGGCACGCATGGTATGCGTGGACTTCAATTTATCACAGGGAGTCGCGCATTGCGTATCGTAACGAGTTCGAAAACACCGGTGATTATCGTCCAGGAGCGGAAAATCAAAGAAAATGGCTATGATGATATCGTTGTTCCGCTTGACTTGCATCAGGAAACCAAGCAAAAGTTAAGAATGGTAGCCGATATGGCGAAGTATTTTGATTCACGCGTCCATATCATTGTGCCACGGGAAACCGATGAGTATCTCCGTAATCAGGTAGACCGCAATATGAAATACGCGGAAAGTTACTTTGAAGAAAAAGGGATTCAGCATACGGCTCGAGTAAGCGGTGAAAAGAGCTCTAATTTCGATGAGGGTGTAATCAATTTTGCCAATGACATTGATGCTGATTTGATTTGCATCATGAACCTTCCGGAAAACAGTCTTGTCAATCTGATTGGTGGAAACTATGTCCAGAACATCATCACAAATTCTGCACAAATACCGGCCATGTTATTAAATCCCAAAGAAACCACACAGGTGAGCATTTTCGGAGCGTATACCGGAGTGGGTTAGGCTACCTTTTGGTGTCTTACACCAATGATCAGGATGTCGTCAACCTGCTCGTGCACTACTCCAGCGCCCCGACGCCATTTATCCAGGGTATCAGAAATAACCTGCCACTGATCCTTTACTGGCATCGTGGATACTGCCAAAAGCATTTCCCGATAAGGGGCATACATGAATTTGCGTCCTTCGCTCCCACCGAACTGATCGACGTATCCGTCGGAGAAAATATAGATCATGTCACCATCTTCGAGATTCACACGATTTTTTGTGAAGTTAAAATCTGCATGATCAGGAGAACCTATAGCTATTTTATCAGCTTTGGTAATCAAGACCTCACCACTTCGTATAAGGTACAGCGGGCTGTTTGAACCAGAATAATCGATTGTGGCAGCTGCCGCATCGTACACGCAAAGTGCCATATCCATTCCGTCGCGGCCCGAATTGAGCTCCTTAGTTCGGTTGAGCGCATTTGCAGCGTATTTGCTCAGGCCATTGATTATTTCAGCCGGGTCGAGATCGGTGTTTTCAGCAAGTGCCCTGTTTAAAGCATTGTGTCCAACCAGACTCATAAATGCTCCGGGAACCCCGTGTCCGGTGCAATCGACCGCTGCAAACACCACTTTCCCTTTGTGTTCTTTTACAAAGTAAAAATCTCCGGAAACAATGTCCTTGGGTTTATAGAAGATGAAATTTTCAGGAAGTAGTTTATTAATGTTTTCATTAGCGGGAAGAATACTCTCCTGTAAGCGTTTTGCATATCGAATACTTGCCGTAATGTTTTCCAGAAGCTCCTTTCGCTGCTCGTTTTGCTTTTCTATTTTGTTCTTTTGCTTTGTAACTTCTTTGGTGCGTTCTTCTACTTTTTCCTCAAGAATTCTTTCATTTTCCAGTTTTTGTCGTTCGCCTTCCTTCAGTTCATCTCGCATGAACAGAAGTGCTTTTCCCAACTCATCATCTTCTGAAAGCGGTTCATATTCAATATCAAAATTTCCCCGACCTACTTCCCGTGAAAATTCTGTGGTTCTTTTTAATCCTTTGACCAATTGCTCCAGGGCCATGCTCATTTCACCTATCTCATCGCCTGTGTCGAGCACGGCACTTCTGGGAAAAATCCCCTTTCCAAGCCCAAGCAGAATTTCTTTCAAGCGAGATACCGGCTTCACGATACTCCTAATCGTAAAAACAGCGATCAGAAGACCGAATAAAAATAAGGCCAGACTCATATTTCTCAAATAGCCTTCAAGCGTATCGAAGGAATTGATCATCGTGATACTATCCTGGGTGGTATTCAATCGCTGTTCAGCGATCAATTCGCTCAGCGCATTGATTACCTGATTTGATTTTGTGAAAATGGTACCTCCTTCCTCTGCATACTCAGTCATCAAAAACCGGGCATATGGATCGTCGTAGCTTTGCATATCGTGCAAAGTTCGCTGTACTTCCGCATACATTTCAAGAAGTTCATCAAGCTCGGAATAGATCTTTTCTTTCTTTCTGCGTTCCTGATCAGTCCATTTCAGACTGAAAGTGTCCACTGTAGCTTTCAGTGCTGGAATTTCATAGTTAATGAGTTCAACCAAAGACATTTTCTCCTGGGTATCCTCACGCGACTGGACGTAGGCCCAATGATTTATGGATGTTCTGGATCGAAGTATAGCACTTTTTAATTGTTCAAGGGCGGAAACGGATGGATTGAATACGGTTGTGATTTTATCATTGATAGATCTGCCTTCGCGAAGTGTATCGTATGTGAGAAAGAAGACAACAAGTGTAGAAACAAGCAGAACTGCAAAACTGGATCCTATTTTACGACTAATGGTAAACCTAGGTCTCATACAATTTATGTTTTATCGCCTTTTTATTTATTTATCCAACGGATTCAACTTCTGATCGTACTTATCACTCTCCTCATACTGATGAAGATTGAAATGGATCCACTTCAAACCCTTGATGGCTTCAATTCTTTCAGGGTTGATTTCGTAGGCCTTGATCATGAAGGGCAGTGCACCCTGAATGCTTCGGATGCTCTCGCCCTGGACCCGGTAGATATCAAAAATTTCAATCTCAGGCAGTTTCTCTAAACTATGCGCTCCTTTATTGTAATAGGAAACTCCAAGGGAATAGTTGGCATCGAAATTTTGAGGATCGAGCTCTAGCACTTTTTTGAGATAGTTATTGGATTGCAGCCAGTATTCCTCATTCGCAGCGCGGTCACTTTCGTAGATCCTTCGGAGAGCGGTAGCGAGTGCAAGGTAAAAATCCACATCTCTTTTCAGATAGGATGAATCCGGAATGAGTTGATCATAGACGGCCTGGAATTTTTCAAAATAATCTGTTGCATCTCCAACTGTTTGAATATTCGGATTATTTATAATTTCTGATGCATCATTCCAATAAGATGTGGCAAGGTATTTAAGCGCCCGTTGATTATTCTCATAAAACTTTCCTTCTCCATCCAGAAAAATTGATCGCTGAAGAGATTCTACAGCAATATCGCGTGATTCACTGTGTGGGTTCATAACGTCCTTATGGATAAAAATATCTTTGTATACGAATCCTCGAATATGCCATGCCATGGGGTTTTCACTGCCTTTCCGATTTAAAACAGCCTCATCGATATCTGCCCTCGCCAAATCATATTGCTTTTCGTTAAAATGAAGATAGGCTCTCTGCATCAATTCGTCGATGGATTGAGCTTGAATTCCCAGAGGGAAAATCAAGAGTAAAATCGATATATAATATATCTTGATCATAGGCCTATTGGACACGAATGGCTAAACTTTTTAAGGTGGTGCCGACGTATAAATTCCTCTGCGTTGCGTTTGCTACATCGAGTTCAAACTGTAAATTACTGTCCTCTACCACAAAATTGACGGCAACACCTTTATTCAGGGCTCCCTTTGCTTCTCCCACAATCAAAGTGGGCATATTTTTCATCGACTCCGTAATCTGTGGGAGAAATGCAGCGTACTCACTTCCAATGAACAACATATGGCACTGACTGATGTTAAGGGTTTTTGACAACTTTCTAATTTCAATCTGTTGACTTCCTATTTGCTTATTGTTGTACTTCTTTACCAATTCCTGATGCAAACTACCCCCACCCATCACTGAGATGACAAAATTTCCCTTTTTGTATTCATCTGGCCAATCTACGAGTTTCGCAAAATGATACAGATAAAATGCTTTAACCATTGCCCCGGTATCCTTTCCTTCGAATTCCGGAACCTGCTGCGAATAGGCAACAGTAGAGACAAATAAAGCTATGAGCAGTAAAAAATTTTTCATATTACACCCTTGGGTGTGGTGCTAATGTATGGGTTTGCGAGACCGGTAGCATTTCAAATAAAAATTCTTTTGAACGTTGCACTATGAATTAAACTTGTTTGCTATACGGAGGCTTTTGACGTAAAGTTTCCCGGAATTATATCAATGTCCTGATGTCCTGGTTGGGGCATTCAGCACTTCCAAATCCCTGTCGAACAAATATAATCCTCCTTTATCATTTCCTATCAGATTTAATTTGTCAAGAATGGTGCGCGCCAGGGCTTCTTCTTCTATTTGCTCTGATACATACCACTGCATAAAATTGTGGGTGGTGTAATCTTTCTCCTTTAAACAAATGTCCACCACGCCATTGATTTTTTCGGTCACCCTGGCTTCGTGATCAAAAAGAGCTTTGAAAATACTTTGTATCGATTCAAACTTCTTTGGTGGTTTATTTAGAGTAGGGATTTCAGCCCTGCCTCCGCGTTCATTTACGTACTTGATCAGTTTCAGCATATGCTGTCTTTCCTCGTCGCTGTGCCTGTATAAAAAACGGGACACCCCATTGAGGCCTTCTGTTTCAGCCCAACTGGCCATGGCGAGATAAAATTGAGACGAAGTGCCTTCAACTTCGATTTGAGCATTTAGGGCATCTTCAATAGTGTTGGAAAGCATATCCGCGTTTTTCACAAATATACACAGCGACATAAACAATCTGCCATTTGCCTTTAAATTCGTTGATATGCAGAAATTTGGTCTTTTCCGGATGTGAATAAAGCAGTATCCCGGCAAAAATCAGCAGTTGTATTATTCTTATCTTCAGCGGCTGTATGAGTAAGAAGAAAAAATCCAAATTTATACCCCAAAGCCGAAGCCCTAAAAAGGAAAATATTCGGGGGGAGATCACAGATTTGTTGCGGGAATTTCCTGACAAACAATTTAACTACAAACAAATTGCCGCTCGACTTGGAGTGACTGAACCAGAAGGTCGGAAGAACGTGCTGGCCGTGCTGGATCAGTTGGTGGAACTTGAAATGATACTTCAACCGGATACCGGAAAATACACCATACATCCCAATCAAACTGCAGTCATTCAGGGTACCATTGATTTTACAAAAACCGGAGCCGCATATGTTTCGACTGATAAATCGAAATCAGACATCTATATTCAGGAAGGTAAAACCGGCATTGCATTGCAGGGGGATGTCGTAGAAATAAGCATCACGGGGGGACGCAGGGGTCAGATTGAGGGCAAAGTTTTGAATGTGGTTTCGCGCGGCACTGAGCAATACGTTGGTATCATCGAAATAGCTGAAAACCACGCCTTCTTCGTGCCGACCAACGCGCGGATTCATGTTGATTTTTATGTAGATCAAAGCAAATTGAACGGCGCCAAAAGCGGACAAAAGGTCATTGTCAAGCTGCTTGATTGGAACAACGAAAAAAAATCTCCGTTCGGTGAGATCATTACGGTGCTTGGCGAGCCTGGCGACAACGAAGTTGAAATGCATGCCATTCTCATTGAGTTCGGATTGCCTTTTGAATTTCCCGATGCGGTGCTGGAGGCCTCTGAAAAAGTTCCGGTGGAAATTTCAGCGGATGAAATAGCAAGCCGCAGAGATTTTCGCAAAGTGCCAACCTTTACAATCGATCCGGATGATGCCAAAGACTTTGATGATGCCCTGAGTTTGCAAAAACTTGAGAATGGTCATTATGAAGTTGGCGTGCACATCGCCGATGTGTCGCACTACGTAAAGCCGGGAAGCATTATCGATGCGGAGGCGGTAAAACGGGCTACTTCCGTGTATTTGGTGGACCGGGTGGTGCCCATGTTGCCGGAAATTCTTTCAAACTTTGTTTGCTCCCTGCGACCTGATGAAGACAAGCTCTGTATGTCGGCTGTATTCACATTTACCGAAGACGGTAAACAAATAGCGGAGTGGTTTGGTAAAACGATCATTCGAAGCAAACGCCGTTTTGCATACGAAGATGCCCAAAAAATAATAGAAGGCGCTGACGGCGATTACTCGGATGAAATCCGAAGGCTTCACAATTGGGCCACAGCCATGCGAAAAAGGAGATTGGATAGTGGGGCGCTGGAATTTGGCGGCGCGGAAGTAAAATTCAAATTGGATGAAAAAGGCAAGCCGATTGGCGTTTATCAAAAGATAACCAAAGAAGCGAACTGGCTTATTGAAGAGTTTATGTTATTGGCCAATAAGCAGGTTGCCTCATACATAGGCATTCCCAAAAAGGGAGAAACGGCAAAAACATTTGTTTATCGGATTCACGATTTACCGGATGAGGATAAACTGGCAACGCTTCGCGATTTTGTGGGTCGACTTGGCTACAAATTAAAAAGCGTAAAACCGGAAAATGCTTCGTCAGCTTTAAATGAATTGATGAGGCAGATGAAAGACAAACCTGAGGAAGACATCATTAAACAAATGGCTATTCGCACGATGTCGAAGGCGGTCTACTCCACTGAAAACATAGGTCATTACGGCCTGGCTTTCGACTATTATACCCATTTCACTTCACCAATCCGCAGGTATCCGGATTTGATAGCCCATCGCTTGCTACACCATTATCAGCACAACGGTAAGAGCGTATCAGCAGATGAAACCGAGCGGCTGTGTAAGCATTCCTCCAGCATGGAAAAACGGGCATCCGATGCTGAACGGGCCTCTATCAAATACAAACAGGTGGAATTCATGCTTGATAAAATTGGGGAAGTATTCGCCGGAACCATCAGTGGTCTCACCAGATGGGGTATGTATGTGGAATTAGAAGGAAATAAATGTGAAGGAATGGTGCCGCTCAACTCTTTACAGGACGATGTGTATCGTTTTGATGAAAAAACCAACCAAATAATCGGTTCCCGCTACAAAGAAGTATTTGAATTCGGGGACAAAGTGAAGGTAAAAGTGAACGGAGCCGATCTGATAATGAAACAGCTCGATTTCAGAATGGCCTAAACCAGATTGATCTTATTGCTCAGGTCATCTTTGTAAGAACCACCAATGGGAATAACTTTTTTGTCATTTTCCAAAATCAGGTTTGGTTGTTCGATGGCCGCAATTTTGTCCAATCTGACAATAAAAGACCGGTGTACACGAATAAAATCCTCTCCTGGCAATTTCTTCTCAATATCTTTCATCGTGGAGTGAATGGTATACCTGCTGTTCAAGGCATTGATTACAACGTAATCTTTAAGTGCCTCGACGAAATAAATGTCAGAGGTTTTCAATTTCACCAGGCGTGAATTTGATTTTACAAAGATAAAATCCCTGGAATCCTTGTTTTCCACCAGTGAATAGAGCAAGTCGCGTTCCTTGCGCACTTCCATCTCTTTTTGATGCTTGTAGATGGCCATCTCAATAGAGGTATGAATATCAATTTCCTTAAATGGTTTGATAATATAACCGTAGGGTTCTGTTACCTTGGCTTTTGAGAGGGTGTTTTCATCCGCATAGGCCGTCAGATAAATAACCGGTACATTCATGCGGGATTTTATTTCCTCGGCTGCCTCTATTCCTGTCATTTGACCTTTTAACATGATGTCCATTAAGACAATGTCCGGTTTCAATTCGATGGCTAATTCAATTGCCTTCTCTCCAGTTGATGCAGACCCAACGACGTTGTATCCGAGTTTTTTTAGACTGTGCTGAATGTCCTTTGACACAATTGCCTCGTCTTCAATTACCAATACATTCGTTTTTGCCATCTACAATCGGGTGTTACTGTTTTTCAAAAGTAATTAAATATTTTGTTCCATCCTGAGATGTCACGTCTATTGTGGCATCCAATTGATCAATGAGGGTGTATACGAGTTGGAGCCCCAATGAATCCGAGTTACTCACATCAAGGCCTTCGGGCAATCCGATACCATTGTCTCCGATTTCTATCTCTATTATCTTTTCCGAATCCCGGATTGTCAATGTAATTTCTCCGAATGTACCTGGAAGAAAAGCGTATTTAAGCGCATTTGATACAAGTTCGTTGACAATAAGACCGCATGGTATAGCCTGATCAAGGCTCAAAAATACTTTTTCAAACTTGGTTTTGAGTGCAATTTTTCCAATGTCGATGCTGTAAGAATGAATAAGGTTGTTTGATAAACTCAAAATATAGTCACTGAACTCTATGCGGGAAAAATCTCTCGTCTGATAGAGGGATTCATGTATGAAACTCATGGATTTAATGCGGTTCTGACTTTCTCTCAGAATATTAAGTGAATTCTCATCCTTCACGTAGGACGACTGCAAGTTCAGGATGCTGCTGATCACCTGAAGGTTGTTTTTAACGCGGTGATGAACTTCCTGAAGCAATATTTCCTTCTCATGGATAGATTCGAGCATTTGCTCCTCAATTATTTTCTTTTCAGTAATCTCGTACGAAAGACATGAAATCTCCTTCACGCGGTCGTCTTCGAGGTAAATCGGATTAAGGAAAGTTTCCATCCAGCGCTTCTGACCATCCTTGCCATAAATAACACCTTCAAATTGTTGTTTATCTCCTTCAAAAACATCCGAAAAATACTTTCGAAGTTCTTTCAATCCTTCTTCATTGACAGAAGAGCCTAGTGCTGAGACAAAATCGCTTCCTATACTTACCTCATGTCCAAGTAATTTGAAATGTTGTATCGCAAAAACTTTATTATATGACACGATCCGCAAATTTCTGTCAACCGTCCAAATAAGCATGGCTGTACTATCGAAAATAGCGTTGATTTTGGCTGCCTGATCCTTTAATTTACGTTCTGCTGTGCGTTTAAATGTGACCGTCTGAGCAATACCAGCTATTTCGTTGATTACTCCCTCCTCATTGTATATAGGGCTCAGAAAAACTTCCTCAACATGCTCCTTTTTATACTTATCGACTTGAACAGTTTCAAACTGGACCATTTCTCCCTTTAGAACGCGACTATAATATTTCTCAATGATCTCTCCGCTTCCGTTAGAACAATGTTCGTTTAGATCAATGGCATTGATTCCATTGGCAATTTGTGCATCAAACCGCTCCGCAAGTTTTTTTTCATAGAAATCGTTGTAAGAAGTAAACCTGAAATTTGTGTCTACCGACCAAATCATGTGATTGGCAGCGTTAAAAATAGTACTCACTTTTGCAGACTGCTCACTTATTCTGCGCTCGGCCGTTTTCTTTTCGGTGATGTCTACGCCCATGCCGGCCACTTCTTTCACTTTCTTTTTATTGCGGGTATCCCAAATTGGACTCAAATAAACTTCCCGAAAGTATGTCTTTCCATCTTTGTCCCGGGTCTTTGTTTGAAAAAAAACCTTTTTCCCCGTTTCAAAAACTTCCCTGTACTTACCTTCCCAAAAACCATGATATTCGTCTGAAGCGAATTTTTTCTTTGGTTTCTTTAAATCATTATTTAACTCGGGAACAACACCATACAACCAAAATATGGTATCCTGATATTTCTTATTAAAAGATGTAAGCGCGGTATTTTCATTCACCGTCCAGAACATGATGTCACCGCTGTCGAAAATGGCTTCTATTTTCGCTTGCTGTTCCTGAGCTTTTCTGTCAGCTTCTATAGCCCCGGTAACATCACGCATGATACTACGGACCGAATGGGGTCTGCCAGCTTCAAACTTCAAATTTTCTTTTGATTCGACCTGAATTTCCGAACCGTCCTTGCGCTTAAGAACCCAAATTTGTGTTTTCGTAGGTCTTCCTTTTGTGATACCTTCGAAGTATAACACAAATTTATCCTTTGATTCCGTGCTCATCAA
>JBBSDD010000002.1:0-20042 GCA_038249755.1 Flavobacteriales bacterium
AATTCTAATAGAGATGAAGCGATTTGTTACATACTTTCTGATTCTGACTGCACTTCTCATCATTTTGGTGGTGGGGGCACTGTACCTGATACCCAACCCCCTGGTACGGGCCAGTGTTCTCGCCGCCTTTCCGGAAAAAAAAGAACGTCTTGCATCGCTGAAGGAATCAAAAATTGTACTTCTCGGCGGCAGTAATGTGGATTTTGGCATGGACAGTAGGCGAATACAAGACAGCCTGGACATGGATGTAATGAACATGAGCATGGTAGGCGGCGTGGGGCTTGACTACTTGATGCGGCAATCTTTGCCTTTTCTTAATGAAGGTGATGTATTGGTATTGATACCCGAATACACCAATTTTTACAGTGCTGTTTATTTCGGTAATATTTTCCTGGCGGCAATACTCTTTGATGTGGCACCAGAAACATTACCTGACATTAAAATGCGTCAATGGAAATCGCTTTTGCCATTTGCGGCAAAATACGGTGCGAGCAAAATTACCAGTCTGCCAATTTTGATCAAAGCCTACATTAGCAAGGAGCCATCCACTGCCCTTTTTCATTCAAAAGAGGCTTATAATGTGCACGGCGACAATGAAATGCACTGGCACCTCGAGCCCCAACTTGTAGTGACGGAACCCTACAATCCAATGAACAATGATCTAAATGATTTTAGCTTTGAAGGCATCCGCGAAGTACTTCTAGCTGCCAAAGCAAATGGCATCAAGATCCTTCTGCTGCCTCCCTGTTACCATCAAAGTTCTTTTGAAAACCAACGTGAAGCGATCTCCTTTATCGACGAGAAGTTGAAAAAACAAGGCACTCCCTACTTTGTAACGCCTGAAAGGTACCGCATGGCCGATTCACTTTTCTTTGACACCTATTACCACCTTAACAAGCAAGGTGTTGATTTGCGAACTACTTATGTCATTGAGGACTTGCAACGGGCTCTGGGAAAATAAGAATTTTTTCGCATTGCTACTCGTCACTTTAACGGGGATTGGAATTTTCTCACATAGAAGAATTTATTACGGCAAATTCGGACGGGTATTCCAATTTTAAGTAGTTTGAGAGTTGCGATTTTATTTTGAACGAGAAAACGATCAGGATTGGGTTGCAGACCAAATTTCATGATTTACAATTCTTACGATTTTCAATATTATTTCAAGACGTAAATCAAGCCAACTGCAACATAACAAGGTAAAAGTGATTATTTGCTGTTTAGACCAGGCGATGTATATAAAGATCCATTTTGATAACCTACCGCACATTCCTCAAAAAAGAATGTATATTTAATTCGGTTTCCAGAACCGGTGTAAATCTCAGGGATGAGTGAGCTATAAACACGGCCTGTTATGAAGTTATAATCCATACAAAAACCTTGAGTTTAATACAGTGTAACTCCTTCATACCACTGCTGCTCCCGTTATTCCAGAAGATTCAAATACAAGTCGAAACCCGGTCCCCTATAAAGTGGTTAGATACAAGAACATTCAAATCGACCAAGTTGCCATTTGAATTGTATCGCATGATTTTTACTCCGCTCAAATCAACTTCCTCAGATTTATCGACGTATCTAAACTGCGTGATCGTTTGCACTGGTATAAGGTTTACATTATTAACGAAATATAAATCTACAAACGGTGAGTAATAATTTTTTACACCAGCTGAGTGTCAAAAAGGAATCTATCCTGCGATGTGTTATCTGGGGCATAACCAGCGATATCGAATGTAAATTGATGAGTTCTCAATAATAATTGAATATCAAGTCCTTAGAGTAGGCTTTTCTTCCTGGTCTCGTCATAGCAATCTTAAAGAGAAAGGCGCTTGTTGGAATATACCATTCAGAATTTTGTGGAAAGGGACGTATTTCTATTGGCCTTAAAAAATCGCAAGTTCATTTTTCACGGCTCAAACCTGAGATACTTGGAGATTTATTACAAATGAGCTTGACCACCAAGCGATATTCGCGCTTGATTAATCATGTTATCGTCGGTATTCATAATAGCATAAAAACCATCATTTCCCCAAATATTCCGGGCAATGTAAGATTTGATGCGGAGTTTGATTACCGCACTGGAAATTCTAATTCCATCGCTATCCCGCGGCACGCCGGATTCCAGCGCATAATTGGTGAAAGATTCCAACACTTCCTGATTTACATTAAAGCTGCGATCAAAATTATTGAACGTACCAAATTTCAATAATTCCACGCGATGTTCATCTGCGTAGTCAAAACCGAATTGATTTAACAATCCCCGATAACTGATTGCTGTGAGATAGCCTGAGGCGCCCACAGTATCAAGTCCAACGAAAATATCGGGCATGATACCCCCACCGCCATAAACGATTCGGCCACCCGGGGTGGTGAATTTTAATGAATCGGCGAAATGGGTACTGTCAGCAAATGAAAACTCACCGTTCGCATAGCGAATTTCGTAATCATCGTCATAGGATATATTTTCTCCATAAGCTTTTTGGATGCTTCGTCCGGTTGGGGTGTAGTACCTTGCCACGGTGAGTCGGAGTGCCGAATTGTCACGAAGATTCATGTGTTCCTGGACCAGGCCTTTGCCAAAAGAACGCCGCCCAATGATCAGACCGCGATCATTGTCTTGCAGCGCGCCGGCCAGTATTTCTGAAGCCGATGCAGAACCTTCGTTTATCAGAACGGCGATGGTCATGTCCGCATATTTGCCCTTTTTGCTGGCATAATAAGATTTCCGGGGACTCGATTTGCCCTCGGTATAAACAATCAACTGACCTTTCTGCAAAAATTCTTCGGAGATTTTCACGGCAGCATCCAGATATCCACCGCCATTGCCACGCAAATCGAGAATCAATTCAGTCATCCCTTCCTGCTCCAGCCGTGATGCATGTTGCATAAACTCCTCGTATGTCGTCTTGGCGAAGCGACTCACTTTGATAAACCCTTTGGAATTATCAAGCATTTGTGCGGTTACCACACTGTTGATCGGTATGGTTCCCCGGACGATTTCATAAGGGATCGTTTTACCATTCCGGTATACAACAACACGAACTTTAGTATCCCTTGGTCCTTTTAGCTTCTTGATCACCTCTTCATTGCTAATTTCAACTCCAGCGATACCTATTCCATCCACCGCTACAAGCCTGTCACCCGCCTGTATTCCAAGTTTTTCACTTGGGCCTCCTTCGATGGCCGCTACCACGCGCACGGTGTCGTTTTGAATAAGAAATTCTATACCGATACCATCAAAATTCCCATCCAGCGGTTCCGTATACGATGCGAGTTGTTCTGCCGAAATGTAATAAGAGTGCGGGTCGAGGTCCTGCAATATTGAATTTATAGCTTTATCAATCAATTCATTTCTCGCCACCGTGTCAACGTACGCCTGATCTATAAAACTGATGATCTGACTTATTTTGTCAGCGTTGTTCACCGAGCTTTGGGTCATAAAGTTGCCGGAGGGTGCACTTTGTGTGAAAAAGCTTCCCAAATATATCCCCAATACCAACATGGCTGCCAGCATGATGGGATAATAAAGCATTATTTTGCTTCTGTTATTCTGTTGATTCATCATGTTACTCAAGAGAGACTTGTTCGATTTCTACCCCTGCTTCTTTTAGCAATACAATTCCCGAACCATCTTTATATAGTTCGCCAAATACAACGCGACGTATTCCGACCTGAAGAATCATTTTACTGCAATCTCTGCAGGGTGAAAGTGTTAAATACAACGTAGAATCCTGCGCGTTGTTTGTAGATCGTGCTACTTTTGAAATGGCGTTGGCTTCGGCATGTAAGACATACCATAAGGTTTGGCCATCATCACCTTCACATGAATTATTAAAACCTGTGGGTGTGCCGTTGTAGCCGTCTGAGATAATCATCCCATTCTTGACAATGATGGCGCCGACTTTTTTTCTTACACAGTGAGAAAGCATACTCCATTCTCTGGCCATACGCAGGTAGGCCAGATCATATCTGCGCTGCTTATGAATATCGTCGTACCTCAGTAAGCCTTCTTTGATCATGGCGTGCAAAGCTACAACGGTTTCGTAATAAAATCGTTGCTACAAAAGGGGTTAAATAAAGCAAATAGAGATCAAAACATCAATAAAAAAAGAGTGAGAAAAATCATTATCGATTATTTCTCACTCGTCTGTTGTACCCAGGGCGGGAATCGAACCCGCACTCCCGAGAGAACTGGATTTTGAATCCAGCGCGTCTACCAGTTCCGCCACCTGGGCATCAGGCAAATTGGAGCGCAAAATTAAGCAATCTCCGCACTTGTACAAATAATTTATTGCGCATCTGTAACTGGCGTTATTCTCCTTGTTATTGAAAGCGATAATATGTAGATTTGCACCCCTTTTGAGCAGGCCCCCATGAGCAGTTCAGTAAAAATTTTTGCAGGTAGCGCTTCCGAAAATCTCGGAAACAAAATTGTTCGGGCCTATGGTCAGGAATTGGGCAATATGAAGAACTCTCGCTTTAGCGATGGCGAATTTCAAATATCTTACGAAGAAAGTATTCGTGGAAACGATGTTTTTTTGATACAATCCACGATGCCACCTGCGGACAATCTAATGGAGCTACTCCTGATGATTGATGCAGCAAAGCGGGCTTCCGCAAATAAAATCATTGCTGTCATACCATATTTTGGATTTGCCCGTCAAGACAGAAAAGACAAACCACGTGTGGCCATTGGTGCCAAACTCGTGGCCAATTTGCTCACTGCTGCCGGGGTAGACCGGGTGATGACCATGGATTTGCACGCTGACCAGATTCAGGGATTTTTTGAAGTTCCCGTCGATCACCTTTTCGCATCTTCCATATTTCTTCCATACATCAATTCGCTTGACACCAACAATCTGGTGATGGCAGCCCCTGATACAGGCGGAACAAAGCGGGCCAATGCTTACGCCAAATACCTGAATGTTGACCTGGCTATTTGTTACAAACAGCGGAAAGTAGCCAATCAAATAGAAAACATGACCGTAATCGGTGATGTGGAAGGAAAGGATATTCTTCTCGTAGATGATATCATCGACACCGCTGGCACACTTACCAAAGCTGCCGACATGATGATTGATAAAGGAGCTAAAAGTGTAAGTGCCATGTGCACCCACGCCGTGCTTTCAGGCCCAGCTTATGATCGCCTCGAAGCGTCGCACATAAAAGAATTGATCGTTACAGATACCATTCCGCTTGCGCAGAAATGTGACAAAATAAAAGTTTTAACGGTGGCTGACCTTTTCGCTGATGTGATTCACAGCGCCATCAATTACCAATCCATCAGCAAATACTTCATAATTTCTTAAAAAAAAACAAAATGAAAAAAGTATCGTTGAGCGGTTCTCCCAGAGAGAACGTAGGGAAAAAAGATGCTAAACAAGTGCGCGCTGCAGGTATGGTACCAGCAGTATTGTACGGTGGTGATAAGCAAATCCCTTTTTCATTAAATGCAATTGCATTTGGAAAATATGTATACACACCTGAAGTGTATATTTTTGAAATCGATGTAGATGGGACTACTTACAAAGCCATCCTTAAAGATTTGCAATTTCACCCGGTAAATGACAAAATAATTCATGCCGACTTTCTGCAACTCGTAGACGACAAGCCGGTAAAAATGGAACTTCCGGTGCGTATCACGGGAAGCTCTGTCGGCGTAAGAAATGGTGGACGATTGGGTGTGAATTTCCGTCGAATCAAAGTAAACGGTGTTCCTGATAATTTTCCGGACGTAATCGAATTGGACATTACCAAATTGAGAATCGGACAGGCACTGCGCGTGAAAGACCTTTCTATGGAGGGTATTACTGTACTTCACGATCCTGAGGCTGTTGTCGTATCTGTGAGCAGAGCGCGTGGAGCCGTAGAAGATGCTGAAGAGTCTGAAGAAGGTGAAGAGGGTGCTGAAGCAGGAGAAGCAAAAGAAGCTTCTGCGGAAGCTTAATCCACCATCAGTTTCTAAATGAAATATCTGATAGTCGGTCTTGGGAATATCGGAGCAGAGTATTCCGAAACCAGACACAATATCGGCTTTAAAATATTGGACGCCCTCCCGGGGGCGTCCGGTATTTTATATCAGACCGCCAAGCTCGGCGATGTTGCCAATTTTCGATATAAAGGAAGGACGCTCATCTTGCTCAAGCCCTCAACGTTTATGAATTTAAGTGGGAAAGCTGTCAATTATTGGTTGCAGGCAGAGAAAATTCAGCTTGAAAATTTACTTGTGGTTACCGATGATCTCAACCTCCAATTTGGAAAACAAAGACTAAGACCGAAAGGAAGTGACGGAGGTCACAATGGTCTGAAAAGTATCAATGACGTACTTGGTACAAGCGATTATGTCCGCCTACGAATCGGAATAGGTAGCGATTTTTCAAAAGGACAGCAGGTAAACTATGTGTTGAGCCCTTGGTCTGATGAGGAATACGGTCATCTTGATGATCGGATTTCTATAGCCTGTGAAACCATCAAATCCTTTGCCGCCGTGGGTTGCGCCCCTACCATGACGAATTTTAATAACAAATAGTTAACCTGTATATTCCGGGATAACCTTTGGTATAGACTACTTTTGCAACTCAAAAAAAAACAATAATGAAAAAAATTTACATCCAACTTTTGGCCTCAATCCTCCTCTGTTTTGGGGGCAATGTTGTGGCTCAAAGTGACCTGGTGATCACAGGAATTTTGGACGGACCACTTACCGGGGGAACACCCAAAACGCTTGAAATTTATGTGTTAAATGACGTTGCGAATCTCAGTATCTACGGTATTGCCAGCGCAAACAACGGCGTCGCATCTTCCGGCGCACCGAATTTTACATTTCCCGCCGATGCTGCGACTGCTGGAGAATTCATTTATTTATCTTCAGTGGCGCCAGAATTTTTAACCTATTTCGGTTTCGAGGCGGATTATATCGCCAATGCTGCCTTGTCGGTCAATGGAGATGATGTAGTCGAACTCTATCAGAATGGTGTGGTGGTCGATTATTTTGGTGTAATTGGCGTTGATGGATCAGGTCTTGCCTGGGAATATCTCGATGGTTGGGCTTACCGTGTGAATGGCGCAGGTCCCAATACCACTTTTACAATTTCAGAATGGACCTATTCGGGAATAGACGCGAATGACAATCAAACCACCAATGGTACGGCTACAAATCCGTGGCCACTTGGAACGTATAGTCCAGAAAATGGTGGAGGTGATGTGTCGATTGTTGAAATTCAACAAACCATCGCGCCAAACGGGGCTTCACCCTTATTGGGTCAAACAGTTACTACTTCAGGTATTGTCACCGCGGTGTATGGATCTGGATTTTGGATTCAGGATGGTGCTGGCGAATGGACAGGTGTATTTGTGAATCAGGCATCGCCAACCGTTTTGCGCGGAGATGAGGTTACCCTCACTGGAATCGTAGAAGAGAGCAATGGCCTTACACGTATCAATAGCGTGACCGATTTGGAAATTACTTCATCGGATAATGTTATTCCAACTCCCATCAATGTCTCTGCTGCTGAAGCTGGAACCGAAGATTACGAATCAGTATTGATCGCACTAACCAATGCAACCTGTTTTAATGCCGACCTTGGATTTGGCGAATGGCTTGTAAATGATGGTAGCGGAGATTACCGCGTAGATGATGTATTATATGATGCAGAGCCAGTTGCATTTAGCACCTACGATTTAATTGGAATAGCCTTTTTCAGCTTTGGTGATTTCAAGTTGCTTCCGCGCGACGCAAATGACGTAACACTTGTTGCTGCCAATCAACTCGCTCTTGGTTTTGAAGCATCTTTATTGTCATTTGATGAAACAGACGGAACAGTTACAGTGAATGTGGAGATAATTAATCCTGCGGCAACTGCTACGACGGTAGATGTGGTATTAAACGGTGGAACTGCCGTAAATGGCGTACACTATAATTTCGTTTCGCCAACAACTTTGACCTTTCCAGCAAATTCTTCTACAGCTCAATCTTTTGAAATTGAAATCATCGACGATACGGAAGTCAATGAAGACAGAACAATCATCTTTACACTTCAAAATGCCAACAATGATCCAATTATTGCAATTGGCCAATTGATGGTGACATTGGAAGACAATGACGCTGAAATCGCAATTACACCGATAGGAACAGTTGCAGAAACCAATGCGGAGGGTGTAGCTATAAATAACGGTCAGGAATTCACCATCGACGGAATCGTCTACGGAGTCGACATGAATGGTCCAGGATTGTCTTTCACAGTGATTGACGAGACTGGTGGAATCGGTGTTTTCAATTCTGCTGTTATTGACAATTATACAGTAATGCAGGGAGACAATGTGCAGCTTACGGGGATAGTCAATCAATTTAATGCACTGACGCAATTGAATCCGAGCTCAATTGTTTTAATCTCTCAAGGAAACCCCATCAATGATCCGGTTGTCGTTTCTGAACTTTCCGAAGCTACCGAATCACAATTGGTAAAAATCGAATGTGTTTTCATTCCGAATCCTTCGCAGTGGACCAATTCAGGTTCAGGATTTACTGTAACAGTTTCCAATGGCACATCAATGTTTGATTTGCGCATCGACAATGATGTGGATTTGTATACTGCACCTGTGCCTGTAGGATCTTTTGATGTAGTGGGTATTGGTGGTCAATTTGACAACAGTTCACCGTTCACAAGCGGATACCAGCTATTGCCGAGATCAATAGCTGATATTACACCATCAGATTGTGAAATTGAGCAACCTCCGGTGAACGACCTATGCTTATCTGCCTTGAATGTGGCCGACCTCATGGGCGGTAGTGTTGACGAGACAATCACCTCAGGAGTATTTAACAATTTGAATGCCACCATCGGAGGCGTTGGTCCAACTGCAGGGTATGCGTGTTTTGGCGAACCTGATGGATCGGGTTCTGCGCCAAGTATCGAATCCACAGTGTGGTTTTCTTTCATCGGTGATGGAAACACGTACTTCATTCAAACCACAAACTGCAGTGGTGTGACGGATTACATTCCAGATGGCGACACGCAAATCGCGATTTACAGTGGGATTTGTGCCATAGCAACAGTTCAGGCTTGTAATGAGGATGGACCGGATGCAACCGTAGGAAATTATGAAGCCGGACTGGAATTTACGACAGAAATGGGTCAGTCTTACCTGATGATGGTTGATGGATTTGCTGGTGCGCAAGGCGAGTTCTGCCTTGCATTCACACGGCAGGCCTTGCCAAATGACAATTGCGCTGGAGCCGTTAATTTGAACTCCCTAACAGGTGGAGCAGTGAATACACCTGTTACTTCTGGTATTTTCTCTAATGTGGGTGCCACAAGTACAAACGACCCAAACCCAAATGATGAAGTAGCTGGTTGCTGGGCTGGTACCCCTACTACCCAACAAACCGTTTGGTTTACATTCACCGGCGATGGTGGCATGTATTTCATCGAAACCCTCGATTGCGGTGTGTCTGATTATATTGATGATGGCGATACCCAAATGGCGGTTTTTACAGGTTCTTGCGATGAATTGACTCAGGTAGCCTGCAACGAAGATGGTCCACAGGCTACTTCTACGACATATCCTGCCGGTCTGGATTTATTGACTACTGAGGGGGAAACGTACTTTGTAATGATCGATGGTTACGTCAATTCACAAGGTGAATTCTGTGTGCAGTTTACCTCACAGGATCCGGATAATGTAAACAACTATGGTAGCTTCGCATTCGATGTATACCCAAATCCTTCCAATGACCGTTTATTTGTAAATGCCCCACAGGCTGTTGAAGCAGCGACGCTTACAAACATTCTGGGACAGAAAGTAAGAGAATTTCAATTCTCCGCTTCTGATCGACTGGAACTGGATGTCAATGGACTTGATGGCGGAATCTATATTTTGCAATTGCGAAGTGGAAACCAATTCTCTTCTTCGAAAATTGTCGTTGAATAAGCCAAGCGCATTTTTAGATTATAGCTTAAAGCAAAATGGCCGCATCAATCAATGCGGCCATTTTGTTTGACTATATTTTGCTGAAAAGCGAAATCTACAACTTGCGTAAAAGATTTTTCATTGATACTTTCTCCCCTACGATCCGCGCCAAATCTGAGATAGCTACGCGCTCCTGAGACATGGTATCCCGCTCCCGCAAGGTTACCATCTGGTCTTCCAATGTTTGATGATCCACAGTGACACAAAATGGCGTGCCTATGGCATCCTGCCTGCGGTACCGCTTGCCGATACTGTCCTTTTCATCGTATTGACAATTGTGGTCAAACTTTAGAATTTCAAGCACTTGATTGGCCTTTTCAGGCAAACCGTCTTTTTTGACCAGCGGCAATACGGTCACTTTTACCGGAGCCAAAGCCGGGGGAATGTTCAAAACTGTCCTTATCGACCCATCTTCCAGCGTCTCTTCTGTGTAAGCGGCCGATAAAGTAGCCAAAAACAAGCGGTCCAGACCGATGGAAGTTTCCACGACGTAGGGCACATAACTGGTTTGAGATTCCGGATCGAAATACTGCAATTTTTTTCCGCTGAATTTCTCATGACTCGACAGGTCAAAATCAGTGCGGGAATGAATACCTTCCAACTCCTTGAAACCCATAGGGAAATTAAACTCGATATCGCAAGCCGCGTTGGCGTAGTGCGCCAGCTTCACGTGATCGTGAAAACGATAATTTTCTTCCCCCAATCCCAACGCCTTGTGCCATTTGATTCGCGCTTCTTTCCAGGCTTCGTACCAATCCAGTTCTGTACCGGGCTTGACAAAAAATTGCATTTCCATCTGCTCGAATTCCCGCATTCTGAAAATAAATTGACGGGCGATTATTTCATTTCTGAAAGCCTTGCCGATTTGCGCGATTCCAAAAGGAAGTTTCATCCTTGCACTTTTCTGCACGTTCAGAAAATTTACAAAAATACCCTGCGCAGTTTCCGGTCTCAGATAGATGGTGCTTGCATCGCCGGCTACCGATCCGAGTTCGGTTTTAAACATCAGGTTAAACTGACGCACATCAGTCCAGTTTTTTGAACCCGTTTCCGGATCAGCAATGTCCAGCTCTTCGATCAGCGCTTTTACCGCTCCGAGATCTTCGCGGTTCATGGCATCTTTAAATTTGCCCATTACCTCGTCAACCTTTTGCTGGTTGCGGAGCACGTTGGGGTTGGTGGCCCTGAATTGACTTTCGTCAAAAGCATCTCCAAAGCGCGCCCGGGCCTTTTCGATTTCCTTTTGATTTTTGACATTGTATTTCTCCGCGTGTTCTTCGATGAGAACATCTGCGCGATACCGTTTTTTGCTGTCTTTGTTATCGATCAATGGATCGTTGAATGCATCCACATGGCCTGAAGCCTTCCAGGTGGTGGGGTGCATAAAAATGGATGCGTCAAGACCAACGATATTGTCATGCAATTTGACCATTGACTCCCACCAATAGGCTTTGAGGTTGTTCTTTAATTCCACGCCGTAAGGACCGTAATCGTAAGCGGCGCTCAATCCGTCATATATTTCACTCGAAGGAAACACGAAGCCATATTCTTTGGCGTGGCCTACTATTTTTTTCAGCTTGTCATCCTGGTTTATCATGGCCGCAAAAGTAAGTGAATTGGCCTGATTATAAAATGGAATACGCCAATTGAAATTGATCGTTCATCTGTACCTTTGTAGCATGATTCGTATCGATAAAATCCTTGTGTCGGAAGAAATATTTGAGAAGAGGTTTCTTTGTGACCTCTCGGCCTGCAAGGGTGCGTGCTGCGTGGAGGGCGACAGCGGAGCCCCTGTGGAAGCAGAAGAAATCGGAATCATGGAGCAGGCGTTGGAGGATATAAAACCATACATGCGCAAAGAAGGCATAGACAGGGTAGATGAAGTAGGCGTTTTTACCGTAGATACGGATGGCGAATACGTCACGCCACTCGTTGACGGAAAGGAGTGTGCCTTCGTAAATTTTGATCAACACGGCATCGCAAAATGCGCAATCGAAATGGCATACAGAAATGGCAAAATTGATTTCCCAAAGCCCGTTTCCTGCCATTTGTATCCTATTCGTCTCACAGAGTTAAAGGATTTCACTGCCGTAAATTATCACCATTGGCCTGTTTGCGATCCCGCCCGAAGTTGCGGCGCCAAGCTTGATGTAAAAGTCTTTCGGTTTCTAAAAGAGCCCATTATCCGAAAATTTGGAGCAGATTTTTTTCAGCAGTTGGAATCTGCAGATGAATTCCTGTCCCGGGAAAAATCTGGCGAAAAGGATTGATAATCAGAAGCAGTAAATCTTAAATTCTTACTCAGATAATTTTTGAACAACATCAATCTTTCTTTCGTTAAAACTCAGATATACAGGGTTTTGACCAGAGGATGTTGTTGATTTGATTTAAGCGGAAAATAAAATTGTGCCAGAAAAGTAGGCTCATTGAACCCGAGGCAATGAGTTTGGCACATGTCATATTTCCCGAATGGTTTACTGTCATTGAGCTGTGGGAAGATTGAAGCACGCCGTGTTGAAAACTTAAGTGGAATGTGAATTAAAACCATTTGATCGCCACCGCATTTTTGACAAAATTTGTGTCCGGCAGATAACTATCCGAAGTCAACCCTTCTCAGTTAGTTTGCCGGCGATGCAGCCAACTTCTTCTTGTAAGAAGCTATTCTACAAAGTTTTAATATTTTTTCATTAACAGATAAAAAAACGACCCGTTTTATCATGGCAGAAGTGACTCCAAAAAGTTCTACAGTTAACCTCAGTGAGGTGCTCCCGGAAAATACCCAGGTTTATGAACCAATCCTCGCAGAAAACAAAGACCGATTTGTGATTTTCCCAATCGTTCACAACGATATATGGAAATTCTACAAACAGGCTGAAGCGTGTTTTTGGACAGCCGAAGAAATTGACCTCGGTGCTGATATGGTGGATTGGGAAGACAAACTGAACGACGATGAGCGGCACTTTATAAAACACGTACTGGCTTTTTTCGCGGCAAGCGACGGGATTGTAAACGAGAACCTTGCGGAAAATTTCCTCGCAGAGGTGCAATACAGCGAGGCGAAATTCTTCTACGGATTTCAGGTGATGATGGAGAATATCCACTCAGAAACGTATTCCCTGCTTATCGATACCTACATCAAAAACGACAAGGAAAAAGACAAACTTTTCCACGCCATTGATACCCTGGACTGCGTGAAGAGAAAGGCCGACTGGGCGCTCAACTGGATTGACAAAGGAAGTTTTGCCGAAAGGCTGATTGCTTTTGCGGCGGTGGAGGGCATCTTTTTCTCAGGGTCTTTCTGCTCGATATTCTGGCTGAAAAAACGTGGCCTCATGCCCGGTCTCGGATTCTCAAATGAGCTGATATCAAGGGACGAAGGAATGCATTGTGATTTTGCCTGTCTCTTGTACAACAACCATATCAAGAACAAACTTTCGAAAGAGACTGTGCGCAAAATCATATCGGATGCTGTCGAAATAGAGAAAGAATTTGTTACGGATGCCTTGCCGGTGCGGCTGATCGGTATGAATGCAGAGCTCATGCAACAATATATCGAGTTTGTGGCCGACAGGCTCCTGGTGGAACTTGGCAATGACAAAATTTACAACGTGTCCAATCCTTTTGATTTTATGGACATGATCAATCTGCAGGGGAAAACCAACTTTTTTGAAAAGCGTGTTCCCGATTATCAGAAGGCCGGGGTCTCCAACACATCTGCTGCCGACAAGAGTTTTACCATGGATGCCGATTTTTAGATTCGCCTACACTCACCCAATTATAACCTTTTAAATCCTCGCAATCCCTATGTCGTATGTACTGAAACGTGACGGCCGAAAAGAATCAGTGAAATTTGACAAAATCACTGCCCGAATTAAGAAACTGTGCTACGGGTTGAATCCGGAAGTTGATCCGATTGAAGTGGCCAAGAAAGTCATCAATGGAATTTTTGAAGGCGTCACCACTTCTGAATTGGACAACCTCGCTGCTGAAGTAGCTGCCACAAACACCATCAAGCACCCGGATTATGCGCTGTTGGCCAGCCGAATCGCAGTGAGCAATCTGCATAAGAATACCGAAAAGTCATTTTCGGAAACGATGCGGACTCTTTATGAATACATCGATCCCAATACAGGAGAGAATGCTTCTTTAATTGCGGATGATGTTTTTGACATAATCAGCAAAAATGCTGAATTGCTCGATTCGAGCATCATATACGACCGGGATTTCAGTTATGACTTTTTCGGTTTTAAAACCCTTGAGCGTTCTTACTTGCTTAAAGTAAACAGTGAAGTGGCAGAAAGGCCGCAGCAAATGCTGATGCGGGTTGCCATTGGGATCCACAAGGAAGATGTGGAATCTGCCATCGAAACCTACAATCAAATGTCGGAAGGCTGGTTTACCCATGCCACGCCCACGCTTTTCAATGCAGGTACCCCGAAACCGCAGATGTCTTCCTGCTTTTTGCTTACAATGAAAGAAGACAGCATCAGCGGCATCTACGATACCCTGAAAAGTTGTGCCCAGATTTCGCAAAGTGCGGGTGGCATTGGGCTGTCCATACACGACATACGCGCCAAAGGCTCTTACATCCGGGGCACCAATGGCACTTCAAATGGAATTGTACCGATGTTGCGTGTATTCAATGACACTGCACGTTACGTTGATCAGGGTGGTGGCAAACGCAAAGGATCTTTTGCCATTTACATCGAGCCCTGGCATGCCGATATTTTTGACTTTTTGGAACTGAAAAAGAACCACGGAAAGGAAGAAATGCGCGCCAGAGACTTGTTTTACGCGATGTGGATTCCCGATTTGTTTATGAAACGGGTGGAAGAAAATGGTTTATGGACGCTGATGTGCCCGAATGAATGTCCGGGATTGTCTGAGGCATATGGTGAAGCATTTGATAAACTCTACACCAAATACGAAAAAGAAGGTCGCGGAAGAAAAACCATTAAGGCGCAGGAGATTTGGTTTAAAATCATGGAATCTCAGATTGAGACTGGCACACCTTACATGCTTTATAAGGATGCCGCCAACCTCAAGTCAAACCAGAAAAATCTCGGTACGATCAAGTCGTCCAATCTCTGCACGGAGATCATGGAATACACATCAGAAGATGAGGTGGCCGTTTGTAATCTCGCATCTGTAGCCCTTCCAAAATTTGTGCGCAATGGCAAGTTTGATCACGATCAACTCTTTAAAACCACCTATCAGGTAACTTTAAATCTGAATCGAATTATCGACAATAATTATTACCCAACACCGGAGGCCAGGAATAGCAATATGCGACACCGACCAATAGGCATCGGAGTGCAGGGTTTGGCTGACGCCTTCGTTTTGTTGCGCTATCCTTTTGAGAGCGCTGAGGCCCGAAAGCTCAACCGCGACATTTTTGAAACCATCTATTACGCTGCATTATCCGCAAGTAAAGATTTGGCGAAAGCCGACGGACCTTATGAATCTTATAAAGGATCACCGATCAGTCAGGGCATCTTCCAGTTTGACATGTGGAATGAAAAACCTTCAGACCGATGGGAGTGGGCCATACTTAAAGAAGAGATTTTGAAACACGGTGTGCGCAACTCACTCTTACTTGCTCCTATGCCAACAGCTAGTACAGCTCAGATTCTGGGAAACAATGAGTGTTTTGAACCATACACAGCCAATATTTATACCCGTCGCGTGCTTTCAGGTGAATTTGTGGTGGTGAACAAACACCTTCTGAATGATCTTGTGAAACTTGGAATCTGGACTGAAGAGGTGCGAAACAAATTAATGGCAGCCAATGGTTCGGTGCAAAACATCCCTGAAATTCCAGACAATCTGAAATTACTGTACCGCACAGCCTGGGAAATCAGCCAAAAAACCATTATCGATATGGCAGCCGACCGCGGAGCGTTTATCTGTCAGTCGCAGTCGTTGAACATTTTCATGGAAAGCGCCAATTTCGCAAAGTTGACCTCCATGCATTTCTACGGTTGGAAAAAAGGTCTCAAAACCGGCATGTACTATCTGCGCACCAGAGCGGCCGTGGATGCAATCAAGTTTACCCTCGACAAATCGAAACTTGCCCAACCGGTAGAAACAACCGTGGTAGCGGCTGAACCGGATGCGGCAGCGGTACAGGCTTGTTCGGTAGAAAATGGTCCCGATTGCGATATGTGCGGAAGTTAAAGATTTGATTTGGAAATCATAAACGGACTTCAATTTTTGAAGTCCGTTTTTATTTATAGACATTCTAAATTGAGTCCATCTCCGGTGATTGACAAATCCATGACACTCGCGCAGGCGTTGATATTGAACTTTGCAGCGTAAATGGAATTTAAAGCGTTGGAGAATTTCAGAATTTTTGCTTTTACGCACAAGGTGCTTCCCCTCGGTCTCGTAGGGAAATTTCATATTGTACAGGAATCTCAGGCTGCGATTTTTACGAAAGTCAAAAACGACCTCGGTCTTACCGAGCTGATGTATCTCTCAACATGCAACCGCGTGGAATTTCTCACCGTGCAACATCCTGGAGCCATGCCCCTTACAGCTGAAAGACTCATCGATGCCCTCCAGCTGGAATTGTCCACTTCAGAGCGTACATTGTCTGTTGATTCAGCAGAAGTTTACATCTCTGATGAAGCTGTGAAACACCTTTTTAAGGTAAGCGCTTCATTGGATTCAATGGTCATCGGCGAACGCGAGATCATTACCCAGGTCAGAAAAGCTTATGAAGAAGCAGTTCAAATGGGCTTGAGCGGAGACTTTTTGCGGGTGGTTGTTCGCAAGACGATTGAAACAGCAAAAGAGATATTCACCCAGACGGCTATTTTCAAAAAACCAGTTTCAGTCGTTTCACTTGCTTTTCACAGACTTCGTGATCTCGATGTGCCAGCCACCAGCCGCATCGTGATGATTGGTGCGGGGAAAACAAACCGGGCCATGGGCAAATTTCTTGCGAAGCACGGATATAAAAATATTGTAATTTACAACCGAACGCTGGAACGGGCTACTTCCCTCGTAGAAGAATTGGGCGGTGCTTCGGCGAATTCTTTGGAAGCACTAAAAGATCATGTTGGTGGTTTTGATGTTTTGCTAACGTGCACTGCCTCCGGCGACCCGATCGTAACATCGGCCCTGTATGAAAAACTTTGCGCGGGCGAAACAACCAGAAAAATTGTCATTGATCTTGCCTTGCCAGCTGATGTATCTCATGAAGTTATTTCCGAAGCCAAAACCCCGATTCGCTACATCAATATCGAAGAACTTCGGATTACAGCAGACAAGAACTTGCTTGAGCGATCAAAAGAAATAAACCACTGCGAAGAAATCATCGATAGGAATCTGATTGCATTTCACGATATCTACAAAACACGCCAGATCGAATTGGCCATGAGCCAAATACCAGCGAAAGTGCGCGAAATTAGTGAAACTGCACTAAATTCCGTATACGCCAGAGAAGTGGCAGGAATGGATCCGGAATCGAGGGAAGTGTTGAACAAAGTCATCGCCTACATGGAAAAGAAATATATTTCTGTGCCCATGAAAATGGCCAAGGCAGTGATGTTGAACAAATCCAATTGATGGACAACATTGTCATCGGCTCGCGCGGAAGCGATCTGGCTCTCTGGCAAGCCAACTATATCAAAGATCGGATTGAAGTCTATGGCTATCCGGTAGAAATCAAAATCATCAAAACCCAAGGGGATATCATCCAGCACCTGAGTTTTGATAAAATGGAAGGCAAGGGATTTTTCACAAAAGAACTTGAATCGGCGTTGTTGGATTGTTCAATTGATCTTGCGGTGCATTCCTACAAAGATTTGGAAACCAATCAGCCAAACGATTTGTCGATTGCCGCGGTGTCTGAGAGGGCCAGTCCTGCTGATATGATGTTGATTCGCAAATCGCAGGTAGACTCCAGCCAGAAGTGGAATCTAAAGACATATGCCCTTGTGGGCACTTCAAGCGCCCGGCGAAAAATGCAGTTGCTCCATCACCGTCCCGATGTGCGCATAAATGATATTCGTGGAAATGTGCCTACCCGCATCAATAAGTTGCGCGATGGAAATTTTGATGCCATCATTCTGGCCAAAGCCGGTCTGGACAGGCTCCAGCTTGATGTGAGCGATCTTTTCGCTTACGAATTTGATACAACAGAATTTATTCCCGCTCCGGCGCAGGGTGTTCTCGCCTGTCAGATCAGATCGCGAGACACCATTCTCATTAATATTCTGCGCAAATTGCATTGCGAAGATGTTGCCGAGTTGATCGACGTGGAGCGCAAAGTGCTCAATCTTTTCGAAGGCGGTTGTCAATTGCCTTTGGGGGCGCATTGCGTGCGCACAGATACGGGTGTGCGTTTACATGCTATCGTGGCGGATGATTATAAAAGTGCACCATCGTGGGTGGTAATTAATGCGCCAAATACAAAAGGACTTGCAGAGCGTGCTGTGGAGGAATTAAAAAAAAAAGTAGTCCATTAAAAATCTTTTTCAGCCGGGGTGAGCCGGGTTCCTTTTTCAGGAAACTGATAGCAGCAGGAAAGATTAACCCGACCTACAAATCCTGTATTTCTTTGGAAGTAAACAGAGAAGACGAACCCCCGAAAACCGATTGGATATTTTTTAGTTCCCCCTCGGGATTTGAGCTCTTCCTGGATCATTTTGGATTTCAGAAAAATACGCGCATAGGCGTTTTGGGTGTCGGAACTGCAGACAAGATGAAAGCCTACGGACTTTTCCCGGATTTTCTGCCGACTTCTACCGATCCCGAGGAAGCAATCAAGTCATTTTGCGATCAGCTGGATGAAAATGAATCCGTACTCGTGCCGCGCAGTGAGATCAGTTTGCAGCGTTTTCTTTCCGCTTTGCCACCTCACCAATGGGTTGATTGGCCATTTTACACAAACCATCCATCCCCACCGAAGGAGGCTTCCGAGGCCGATTATCTCGTTTTTACCTCTCCCAGCAATGCCCGAGCTTATTTCGGTGTTCACAAATTAAATCACAAGCAGGTTGCGGTGGCCATCGGCAATTCTACTTTTTCAGCCTTGGGAAAATCGGGGATCACCCGGTCTATAAAAAGTGAGGCTCCCACAGAAGAATGTATCTGGGAAGCCATCACGAAGTATCAACAGGAAAAATTTATTTGAACGCACTTTCTCCGGTGATATCCATACCCGTGATAAGCAGGTGAATATCGTGGGTTCCTTCGTAAGTCATCACCGATTCGAGGTTCATCATATGGCGCATAATGGGGTATTCGTTGGTGATGCCCATGGCGCCATGAATTTGTCGCGCTTCGCGGGCTACCTTGAGCGCCATCTCGACATTGTTTCGTTTTGCCATTGAAATCTGGGCGGTGGTGGCCCGGTTTTCGTTTTTCAATTGACCCAATCGAAAAGTGAGCAGCTGCGCTTTGGTGATTTCGGTAATCATTTCAGCAAGTTTCTTTTGCTGTAGCTGAAAGGCTGCGATGGGTTTGCCAAATTGCTGGCGCTCCTTCGCGTAGCGCAGTGCCGAATCATAACAATCCAACGCGGCTCCAATAGCGCCCCAGGCGATGCCGTAGCGCGCGCTGTCGAGACAACCAAGTGGTGCTCCGAGACCGGATTTATTCGGAAGAAGATTTCCCTTTGGCACTTTCACATTCGAAAACACGAGCTCTCCAGTGTTGCTTGCGCGCAAACTCCATTTTCCGTGTGTTTCCGGTGTGGTAAATCCTTCCATGCCGCGCTCCACGATGAGTCCGTGTATTCTACCTTCTTCACTTTTGGCCCATACCACGGCGATATCTGCAAAAGGCGAATTGGAAATCCACATTTTGGCTCCATTCAGGACATAATAATCGCCGGAGTCTTTAAAATTGGTGACCATGCCTCCCGGATTGGATCCGTGATCGGGTTCGGTGAGGCCAAAACAACCGATCATTTCACCAGCGGCGAGTTTCGGAAGATATTTGAGTCTCTGTTCTTCCGATCCATATTTCCAGATGGGATACATTACCAGTGAGCTTTGAACAGAGGATGTGGACCGCAGACCGCTATCGCATCTTTCGAGTTCCTGCATGATGAGACCGTAGGAAAT
>JBBSDD010000003.1:0-18924 GCA_038249755.1 Flavobacteriales bacterium
CTGGGCACGTCACGCCCCTCATATTTTAACGACAGTTTGACGATCTCATTTCTAAGTGCCAATCCGTCTGGCAATGTACTGCTCTGCGCACTTGCCCATGCGCCCATCTGACTTTCACGGGGCCGTGATGCGAAGTAAGCGTCGCTTTGCTCACGGGGAAGCCTTTCAACTTTTCCGGAAAACCGGACCTGCCGACTGAGCTCCGTCCAATAAAAATTGCCACAGAACCACGGATTTTCAGCCAATTCACGGCCTTTGCTGCTCAGGTAATTGGTAAAACAGGTCAGACCGATTTTGGAGATATCCCGCATGTACACCACCCGGGCCGAAGGTCGTCCGTTTTTGTCGGCTGTAGCCAGAGTAAATGCATAAGGATCGGGCACTTCGGCCACGCGAAGCTGGTTGAACCATATTTCAAACTGCACAAACGGGTCATCAGATAGTTGGCCTTCATCCAAAGGTTGGTTTTGAAAGTCTCTCCGGTCGTTTTTGACAAATTCCCTCAATTCTTCTTTCATTCTTCATTCTATTTGCTTCCGCAAAATTACGAATTCGCAGAAGCTTCGGGCCACCAATTGGACAATGGGAAAGAATGGTTTAAATGAATAAATTTGCCCAGTGAAATTAACCCTCGACCTTACATACAAGACCCCGCCTGAATGGGCCGGACAGATTCTCGATAATTTTGATGAGTTTCTTCAGGATCACGCTGATTGCGAACGAAAAGCCTCTTCTATGGCCATGAGTTTTGTGGCCAAATGTCCGGATAAAATTGAAATCATTCCCGAGTTGATCGAAACGGCATTGGAAGAACTCGAACATTTTAAGGATGTATATGCCTTGATGGAGCGCCGCGGCGTGCGCCTTCCGGAGCGCATGCCTAAAGACATGTATGTGGAGCAAATTATGAAAACATGCCGCTCGGGGGTTGAAGAGCGGCTGATGGACAGGATGCTTCTCGCTTCTGTGCTGGAAATAAGGGGCTCTGAACGATTCCGGCTTATAGCAGAGGCTGCGACAGATCCGGAGATCAAAGCATTTTACAAGAACTTGTGGACTACCGAAGCGAAACATGGTCACATTTATGTTAAATTCGCTCTGAAGTATTGGCCTGAGAGCAGCGTTTTTGAAAGATTGAATGTCCTGAACGACGCCGAAGGTGAAATTTGTGCAGCACTGCCCTGGCGGCCAGCACTCCATTAAAATAGAACAACATCAATTTAACTCCCGAAAATATCCTGTTGCCGGAACGAGGAAGACTGCTGATTTCAGAGCCATTTCTTGAGGATCCGTATTTCAAACGCACCGTTATCCTGCTTTGCGATCACGATAAAGAAGGTTCTTTCGGATTTATCCTCAACAAGTACGTTGATCTCACCTTACCCGATATTCTGGAAGGATTGCCCCATCTGAACAACCGCATCAGCGTCGGTGGTCCGGTTTTGAATACCAACCTGTATTATATTCACACCCTTGGAGATATGGTGGAAGGAAGTCAATCGGTGGGTGAAGGAATCTGGATGGGAGGCGATTTTGAGCAAATTCAGTCCCTCATGCTCACAGGTATGATCAAAGCAGATCAGATTCGGTTTTTCGTGGGCTACAGTGGATGGAGCGAAAATCAATTGGAGACCGAACTTGAGGAAAAGTCGTGGTATGTATGTGATGCACAAAATATTCCAATCATGGATACAACTCGCGACGACATCTGGAGTGTCGCTTTACGTGAAATGGGAGGCGATTTTGCAAACCTCGCTCACTTTCCTTCCGACCCGACGCTCAACTGATCTTTTGATCGATTGAGCTCTGCAAAATGCGCTTCATTGATTTTGAGAATGAGTCGATCACTCAATTTGTGATAATAGCGCTTTTCGCGAAAGCTGCGCACCCAGGAAATTCCCTGCACGGCATTCGTCAAAAATATCTCATCCGCCAGCAAAAGGTCGCTTTCATCCATTTGCGATTCGAAACAAGGGATTCCCTCCTGCATAGCCATATTGAGCACCGCCATGCGCATCACGCCGCCTACACAGCCATCGGAAACTGGTGTGGTATGAATTTCACCGGATCGCACAAGAAAAAGATTGCTCGAAGTGGCTTCGACAAGCCGCATGTAATTATTGACAATCAGTGCATCGTCAAAGTTGTTCGCTTCAGCCCAAATAGCAGCCTGAATATATACGTGATTGCCCAGCAATTTGTATTTGGCCAACCGATCCTGATGTTTGGTCAGGCCTGTGTAAAGACCCAATTGCAAACCCTCATCACGCACCTGAAACCTGGTGGCAGGCAAATGTTTTGCTTCCATGAGGAAACCAACCTTGGAAGTTTCTGGCCGGTAAGAGCCTTCGCCTTCGCGAAAAAAGGTAATCCGCAACCTGCCGCCGTCGCTGATGCCGCCCTTCCTTAAGAGATTGCCAATCGCATCCAGAAAAAAGGCCGAAGAATAATGGCCGGGCAGGATCAATTGTAAAGATTTGCAACAACTCACGATGCGGGCATAGTGGCTTTCCCAGAGATGAGGCTCTCCTCCAACGATCCGCACAGTTTCAAAAAACCCATCGCCAAGCCTGAAACCGCGATTCAGACCGGGGAAATCCGCTTCGTGGGCGCTTTGCAACCGGCCATTGTAATTAAACCACTGAGAAAATTCAGACATAAAATCGGGTAATAAACGACAAAGTTAGCGGAATTCATGGCTATATCACGCCGAGAAAACTTCCAACCTGCAAAAGAAAATACAAACCGAACTGAGGCCGGAGAATAAGCAGGAGGACAAGACCAAAAATAGCTCCCCAGAAATGGGCATCGTGGGCTATTCCCGTTCTGCCGCGCTTGCTCATATAATACTCGTATCCGAGATAAGCACCTCCGATGATGAAAGCCGGTATGTCGATGGGCACAAAAAACAAACGAAGATTCATGGTGGGCAGGAGAAGAATAATGGCGAGAACCACAGCCGAAACAGCACCGGAAGCACCGAGGGAATTATAACCGGGATCGTCGCTGTGGTTTTTGAGGGCCGGCAAGGTAGCCACCATGAGTCCACCGAAATATAGCAGCACGTAATACAAATATCCACTGCTTACGCCCCAAAACTCCAAATCGGGGAAAAGGTTGAGAAATACATCCCTGTCGGTAAAAATCTGTTCGATCAACCCTCCAAAACTATACAAAACATACATGTTGAAGAGGAGATGAAGGAAATCTCCATGGATAAATGCGTGGGTGATGACCCTGTAGTATTCATTCCGATGGCGCACCTGATAAGGATTGAACATCAATTTGGAAAGAATATTTTGATTGTTAAAAGCTGCAAGTGAAACCAACACATTTACAGCCACAATTACGGTGGTGAGATTCAATTCCATTCAGATCAGCTCGTATGGTCCATCACAATTTTCCAACCTTCCGGGGTATTTTCCCACACAAGCGTGAAGTAACCTTTCGGATTATCTGGACTTCTAACGAGTGTCCATTTTCCGACCACAGCGGCGTGGTTATCACCGAGCGTTTTAAATGAGAGGATTTCAAATTGCAATTCACCCATGGTTTCTTCATCAGGATATGCTTTTTTATAACGGTCAAGCAATGAGACATAACCTTGGACCATACCATTTTGGGTAACAAAAGTCAACTCCTCAGAATTTTGGTAATGGCTTACAAAGCCTTCGATATTGCCCCGATTCCAAGATGATCGCTGTTCTTCCAAAGCATCCAGAATCAGAAGTTCGGTATCTTCTTGATCGCCCTTCGAAAGATCACATCCTGTAAATCCGATCAGTGATAATACGGTGAGAGGAACAATATATCTTATGCAATAATTCATATCAAATTGGGTACTTTACTATCTGTCGGTCGCTCATCATTCTTCTGATTACAGCCTGGGCAGTAACACTGTCAGGAGCCGGAGTGATGAGATTTTCAATCTCAGCGCGGCTGAAACTGTCGGAAGTGGTGGATACGCCGTATCCGCAATATCTGCCGGAGAGCACCACGGCAATAGCCAGTTTTCCGGACACCTCTTTTTCTGCGAGCACAAAACTCTCCTGAACTGAAGTGGCTGATTCTTTTAAAAACAGCTGAAAAGCATTGTTTTCGGATTTGTCTTCATTGTTCAATTCCGGGCCGTACAGACCAGCGCGGCGCGGGTTGAATCCATACACATCAGATTCACGCTGTAACCATTCGCGGGCTGTGTGGGTGGAATTAAACCAGGCAAGTGCATCTTTTCGGCCCAACGAAGGCAAAATAGCCAGGCGTTGATTGTCCGAACGATCTGCGTAGGGAACCACTGCAAATGCCGTGGCACGCTGTTTTTGAGCCAGATTGTGGCGTGGCCAGAATTTTTTGATTTCGGCATCTTCGAGCAGCAGTGCCTGATATTCTGAAGAAGTTTCGGTGTACGAAATTCGTTGAATTTCCCTTTGGAAAAGTTGTTTGCGTCGGGTGGTACCGGCAGCAGTAAAGTGATTGATCACACGCTTTCGCAAATTCCGGGCTTTTCCGATATAAATCGGCTTGACACCAATTCCAAAAAAATAATAGACCCCGGGATTTTCAGGCAATCCATCAATCGAATCGCGTGATAGCGCGGCTGGCAGAATGGTTTCTTTGGCGCGCTTGTTCAATAGGAATTCGAGATGTTTTGTATAATCTTTGGCCATAAGCTGCCCGAACAGATTGGCCGTGGCCATGGCGTCGCTCTTGGCCCTGTGCTGACCGGAATTTTCAATGTTGAGGGCTTTGCATATGGCTCCGAGCCGATAAGACGGAAGGTCTGGAAGCAATTTTCGCGCATAGCGCATGGAGCATACTCTTTTCACGTTCAATGTGGCTCCGCTGGCTTCGATCTGAGCCTTGAGAAATTGAAAATCAAAATTGACATTGTGGGCTACAAAAACACGCCCTTCCAACACTTTAAGTAGCTCGGGCAAAATTTCCCGAAAGGTTGGTGCATCCTTCAAAGTGCCTGCGTGGATACCCGTGAGGTGAGATATTTCCCTGGGTATAGCCCGGCCCGGATTGATCAATCTGTGAAAAACGCATTCCGGTACACCTTGGTCCAAGTGCACTACGGCGATCTCCGTGATCGCGTGGCCTTGGTGAAAGAGCCCGGTGGTTTCTATGTCGACTACAGCAAATTTCAAAAGATTGACATAATGGGGGTTGAAAGGTAATAGAAGTGCATTGAATTTGCACGGTCACCTGATCGTTTTAAACACACTTTAGCAATTGGCCAAAAATAGAAAAGAGCCCCGGAAGGAACTCTTTTCGCAAGTAGCGAGACCGAGGATCGAACTCGGGACCTCATGAGTATGAATCATGCGCTCTAACCATCTGAGCTATCTCGCCGGCTGAATTGCGGGCGCAAAGATAACAAAATATTCTATTTACTTTTTCGATCAAAAAGCACTTTAAATTTCAAGAAGCCCGCCATAGAGATGAAAAATCCCTTTTTCCTTTGAATTATTCCTATATTGGCCGCATTGATTACAATATGAATGTCGAACAGATGTCGGACAAAAAGAAAATAGAACTGGAGTTTTTACTCAATACATCGCCCAAGATACTCTACAATATGATCAGCACGCCCAGTGGACTTGCTGAATGGTTTGCTGATGACGTCAACGTGCGTGGGGAAGACTATACCTTTATTTGGGACGGATCGGAAGAAACGGCCCGCCTGTTGGGAAGGGTAAAAGATCAGTCCATCAGATTTCAGTGGAACTACGACGACGAAGAAGATTATTATTTTGAATTTCGGATCAAAATTGATTCGATCACCCAGGAGGTAGCACTAATCGTAACTGATTTTGTGGAGGATGACGATGGTGGCAGCACCAGCGGACTTTGGGGAAGTCAGGTAGAGGATTTGCGTCGGATGTTGGGTGCGTGACGCGCTGATGGTTATCTTTGCCCCGGGCATGGTTATTGACACCGTGCTTCGCATATCGATCCGTATTTGAAAAAGCTCCATCTGCTTCTGATCAGGTCGTACATCGGGCCTTTTGTACTGACCTTTTTTATTGTATTGTTCATCTTCCTCATGCAGTTTGTGTGGAAATATATCGATGATTTTGTCGGCAAAGGTCTGGATGGATTTCTGATTGCGGAGTTGCTGTTTTACGCTTCCGCGAATCTGGTGCCGATGTCCCTCCCACTGGCCATCCTTCTGAGCAGCATTATGACCATGGGCAGTCTGGCCGAACATTATGAACTGGTGTCCATGAAATCCAGTGGTCTTTCCTTGCCCCGCATCATGGCGCCGCTGATTATTTTAATTTGTTTCGTTTCTCTGGGCGCTTTCTATTTCAACAATACTGTCTCGCCCTACGCCAACCTCAAGTTTAAATCCTTGCTCTGGGATGTGACCCAAAAGAAGCCCACCATGGAGCTCCGCGAAGGCGTATTTTACAATGGCATAGATGGATACAGCATTCGCATTTCTGACAAGCAGGAAGATACCGACATTCTTGGCGATATTCTGATTTATAAACACGACCGTGAAAATCCGGGTAACCGCAACGTTATACGCGCAGAAACGGGAGAAATGAAAAAACAACCCGGCAGCCAAAACCTCGTTCTTCACCTGAAAAACGGCGTGAGTTACGATGAGGTGGCGGTCAGGAAGAATGACAATATCCCGCACATTAAAAGCCGCTTTGAAGAAGACTTTATAACCATGGATCTCTCCGGTTTCGATTTACAAAGAACAGATGAAGACCTTTGGAAAAGCCACATGAAAATGCTCTCCATGCGCCAACTCAGACTGGCCATCGACTCATTAAATATCCAGAAAGAAGTGAGAAAAGCAGATTTCCTAAGATATATGGACCGATCCATCGCCATCACAGACAGCACCGAGCTGGTCTCTGATTCATCGTACGTGTCTTTCGCCGGATTGACCAATGTAGAAAAAAGACAGGTGACCAGTGTGGCCATCAACATGACCCGGAATGCAAAAAATTACATGAATCGCACAAAGGAAGAGATTTCCGGAAGGGAGGAATATATCAACAAGCACAAGATCGAATGGCACCGCAAGCTTATTCTCTCCTTTGCGTGCATAATTCTCTTCTTCATCGGCGCACCATTGGGCGCTATCATTAAAAAAGGGGGGCTCGGTCTGCCTGTGATCTTTTCAGTCCTGTTTTTCCTCATCTTTCACATTACCTCGATATCTGGCGAAAAGATGGTAGAATCCGGGGCTTTATCTCCCCTTGCGGGAATGTGGTTCAGTTCCATGATTCTATTGCCAATTGCGATATTTCTCACCACCAAGGCGGCCAAAGATGCAGCCCTCTTTGACCGCGATACCTATGTGAAGTTTTTCGATATGCTGGCCCGGCTTTTCAAAAACAAACGCAAATTACCTGCAAGCAGATGAAAGTACTGCAGTTTTGTCACAAACCCCCATTTCCCGACAGGGATGGCGGTTGCCTCGCCATCAATCAAATGACAAAGGCTTTGGAAAGGGCAGGAATTGAAGTAAAAGTGTTGGCGATTTCAACACCCAAACATCCTTTCATCGCGTCAGCCTTTCCGGAAGGTTATATCGCCAAATACAATTTTGAAACACTTTTTGTAGATACCACGCTGAATATCGTGGATGCCTTCAGCGCACTTGTGACGCAGGATTCTTACAATATCTCACGCTTTTTTTCCACCGACATGGACAAAGCGCTCGTTGAAATTCTCGAGAGCGAAAAAGTGGATATTGTCATGTTGGAAAGTTTATTCGTTGCGCCGTATTTGAGCACCATACGAAGATGCACCGCAGCACCGGTCGTATTGCGTTCACACAATCTGGAATATTCGATCTGGCACAGACTCACGCGCACCCAGAAAACCGGGATCAAAAAAACCTATTTACGCATCCTCACCTGGCAATTGAAAGCCTATGAAACCAAGATAATCGGTGAGATTGATGGTTTGATTGCTATCAATTCTGATGAACTCGCACACAGCAAAAGATTGGGCTATAGCGGCAAAGGCATCACCATCCCCTTCGGTATTGATCCTGATTCATATCAGCCAGACCATTCCACACTTGCGTTTCCATCGGTTTTTCATTTGGGAAGCATGGACTGGCAACCCAATCAGGAAGGTTTGAAATGGTTTCTCGACGATATCTGGCCATTGGTGATCGCATCACGCCCGGAATTAAAAATGTATATCGCAGGAAGAGAGATGCCCGATTGGGTCTCTGGCTACGAAACAAACAATGTACATGTATTGGGAGAAGTGCCTGACGCAAAATATTTTATGAGAAAAATGGGGATATTGGTCATTCCCTTGTTGAGTGGCGGCGGCATGCGGGTGAAAATGATCGAGGCGATGGCCCTCGAAAAAGCAGTTGTCTCCACACCTTTAGGAGCCAAGGGCGTTAAAGTAAAAAATGGCAAAGAAGCCATTCTCGCAAGAACGCCGGAAGATTTTGCCGAAGGCATTATAAAACTCTCTGATGACTTCCATGCGGTGCAAACAATGGGCAAATTGGGTAGAAAACTTGTGGAAACATCTTACAACAATGCTGTTCTATCCGAACAAATAGCCGTTTATTTGAACCGATTACTGAGATGAAGATTTTTGTCATATTGAGTCGGGTGCCATTTCCGCTTGAAAAAGGTGACAAGTTGCGCGCCTTCCATCAGCTCAGGGAATTGAAAAAAAACAATGAAATCATCCTGTGTTGCATTACCGATATACAGCCTGCAGCGGAAGCAGCAAATGCCCTGAAGGAAATTTGCCACGAATTTCACATTTTTCATTTACAGAAATGGAAAATATATGCCAACCTGATTTTCAACATACTTTCGCGAAAGCCTTTTCAGGTCATGTATTTTTACCAAAAGAACATTCACTCAGCCATTCAAAAACTGATTGCGACTACCCAGCCTGATCATATTTATTGCCAGTTGATACGAACTGCTGAATATGCCAAGAATGAACATGATTTTCCCAAAACGCTGGATTATCAGGATGCTTTCTCGAAAGGAATGGAGCGCCGGCTGAAAAAAGCCAGGTGGCCGATGACAGAGATTTTTGCCGCAGAACGACGCCGTCTGATCAATTACGAAAACATCATTTTTGAATACTTCGAAGGAAAAACGATTATCTCTGAAGAAGATCGCAGGTACATTTACCACCCCGAGAGAAAAAACATCGCCATTGTAACAAATGGAATTGATACCCGATTTTTCAAAAATGATCATTCGACGCAGCCCACCTACGACCTCGTTTTCACAGGAAATATGAGCTATCCGCCCAATATAGAAACGGCTGAATATATTGTGAAAATTGTCATGCCCCTCATTCGCAAGTCGAAACCTGATACCACCCTCCTGCTCGCCGGCTCTGATCCACATCGCAGGGTCAAGGCGCTCGACAAATACCGCGGCGTGCATGTTTCGGGTTGGGTGGACGACATTAGAGAAGCATATGCCAGCGCCCGGATCTTTTTTGCACCCATGCAAATAGGCACAGGCCTTCAAAACAAATTGCTCGAAGCCATGGCAATGGAGCTGCCCTGTGTCACCTCTCCCCTTGCCAATAAAGCGCTGAAAGCAAATGATAAAGAAGATATATTTGAAGCGAATGTTCCGGAGGATTATGCGGCACTCATTTGTGCATTGTTGGATGATCCCGATCTGCGCAATGCCATTGGTAAGCGCGGGCGCAGTTTCGTGCAAAGTCGGTTTTCGTGGGAAGCATCTTCTGCGCAACTTGAATCTGCAATGGCTGCTCAAAACAAAGCTGTCGTTGTTTAGTTGTACCTTTGCACCCTAAAGTTTGACATGAAAAAAGATCCGATAGGACTGGATTCGATTGCCGACGCCATCGAAGATATTAAAGCTGGAAAAGTGATCATCGTGGTAGATGATGAAGACCGTGAAAACGAAGGCGATTTTCTCGCTGCTGCGCGGGGAGTTACTCCAGAGATGATCAATTTTATGGCGACGCACGGCCGGGGTTTGATCTGTGCTCCACTTATTGAAAGTCGGTGTGAAGAACTCGAACTAGGGCTCATGGTGCCGAGCAACAGCGCGCTTCATGAAACACCCTTCACCGTGTCAGTAGACTTGCTTGGACATGGCTGCACCACTGGTATTTCTGCCAGCGATCGCGCCAAGACCATTCAGGCACTTATCAATCCGGAGACCAAATCATCTGATTTGGGTAAACCCGGACACATATTTCCATTGAAAGCAAAAAGCGGTGGTGTACTTCGCCGGGCCGGGCACACCGAAGCGGCGATAGATTTTGCCCGTCTGGCTGGATTTGAACCAGCAGGTGTGATCGTGGAAATCATGAACGAAGACGGGTCTATGGCGCGCCTTCCCGAATTGAGAAAGATTGCAGACAGATTTGATCTCAAACTTGTGAGCAGTCAGGATCTGATCACATACCGGCTTGCCAAAGAATCTCTGATCTCCAGAGATATAGCTGTAGACCTACCAACTGAACATGGAGATTTCATACTGCATCTTTACAATCAGACCACTTCCGGGCAAAAACATATTGCACTGGTAAAAGGCTCCTGGCAGCCAGACGAGCCTGTACTGGTTCGGGTGCACAGCAGCTGCGTTACTGGCGATATTTTTGGTTCCTGCCGATGTGATTGCGGCGCACAACTCCACACTGCCATGAAAATGATTGAAGCCGAAGGAAAAGGTTTGATCGTCTACATGAATCAGGAAGGTCGGGGCATTGGACTGCTCAATAAACTCAAAGCCTACAAACTTCAGGAAGAAGGATTTGATACGGTAGATGCCAACCTCCAATTGGGCTTCAAAATGGATGAAAGGGACTATGGCGTTGGAGCGCAAATAATTCGGAATTTAGGAATTAGCAAAATGCGCCTCATCACAAACAATCCGGTAAAACGCGCCGGACTCGTAGGTTACGGTCTGGAAATCACAGAAATTGTTCCGGTAGAAATTCATAGCAACGCGCACAATGAAAAATACCTGAAAACCAAGCGCGACAGGATGGGCCACGATTTGAAGCTGGACAGAAAAAAAAGCTGAATCTCAGGACTTTACTTTTCGGGCCTTGTCATTTGAAAACAATTCTCCGATTTTCTTAATAAACTCATCGAGGGTATTAAAATCTTCCTGATAAACCAGACCCACGCCCTGGGTGTATATCGATCCTGTTGAAAATATCTCATAGGGATTGGTTTCGTTGAAAACTTTCAATCGTATGGTGCCCTCTTCTGTCATCATATACTCCACTAAAAAATCGCCTACAAGTCCACTCTGACCCTGGGTAGATTGCAATTCTGAGGCTTGGGTTACACCAAAATTTCCGCGCACAGCCAGTCGCTCATTAAACAATTGCGTACTCAGGGCAACCGCTACTTCCTGGTTGCTGATTTGATCACCAGGGCGGTAATTGATCCCGATATCAAAATCGCTGCTTATTTCAGAAAGCCAATTGCTGATTTGGGTGCTGACAAAATCGCTTGTAGTTGCAGAACCCAGCCCGGAAAAGCCACCCGCGTCTGCACCCTGACCTTGATCTACGGGGAGAAACCGGTTAAGAATCAGCAAAGCAAAAACCTGTTGGTTCAAATGCTGACTGGTACTCACCACACTTGCCAACTGGCTTCGCTCTGTTTCAGTGGTTTGTGGCAGCTCAATAGAAAAGTTGATGGTCGGATTCATCAGTTTACCGCTCAGATTGAGTACGACGTTTATCACTTCCCGTGAACGATACCTATCCTTGTTTTCAATCATGATGGGAAATAACGGTGTCCGTAAATTGTATGCAGCCGAAATATCAATGTCTGCCTGATAGGGATCACCATACCACCCGATCACACCTCCTGGCCGGACGGTAAATTGTTTGTTGATGAGATTTTGCAACGTAAACAAGTAATTCCCAGACAATACTTCGTACCGTCCGAACATGCTAAATTCGCCTGCCGGAGAAATTTCAAAGGTGAGGGCTCCCGTGCCACGTCCACGGATAATATCGCCGGTCTGTTCATCAAAAATGAGTTGAACCTCTGCATCAGGTGTCACTTCCAAATTAAGGCGCAGCAATAAGCCGGTGAGATCGGCTTCCCTGGATTCCTTGAGTTGTTCATCCCGGGCTACGAAGTAGACGAAATTTTCGAGCGTTACTTCCCCGGTATTGTCGAGCGGCAGTTTGATGGAGGTACCTTTTTCCGTGCGGGCATCAATGGCTATTTCCACAAGACTTTCATATCCACCGATCTGCAAGGTGCCGGTAGCCCGCGCCATCCCATAATAAGTGCTGTTCATATCACGGGTGGTATTCACAATCAGAAAATCGTTTACATCCGCGCTAACATCGTAAGACCAATTAGAAAAATTATCGTGAAAAACTGACGCAACCACGAAGCCCTTATTGCCTTCCTGATCATACAGCGGTTTGTAGTCGATCCCCATCCATCCATCTTCCACACGAACCTGATCGGAGAAAGTAAAGGAAGTGTTCAGATAATCGATGGTAAATTTTGCCGCATCAAAATCAATAATGCCTTTTAATCTGGGCTTCTGAAGCGTGCCCTCCACTGCGATATCTCCACTCGCCTGCCCTGTAAAATCTCGTATATCTCTTAACTTAAGGGCATTGACCAATTGCAGATCAAAACCATCAAGCAGGAGATGACCTTGAAGCGGTTCCTCTTCTCCAATCAGATAATCGCCTTCAAATTTCAGGAGTTTGTTTCCGTCCTTCGAAAGCGTAGCCTGCATATCCAGTCCCTCTGCTGAATAATCTGTGGCTATAACAATATCACCGATCAAAAAATCATCCAGTGTAAGGCCGATAATACTTCCAGCGGAACGAATCTTGGGTTCGGCGTAAACCTGCCTGACAGTGGCGTTGAGATTGGCAACACCTTTGAAATGAGAATCCATTTGAATGCCAATTGAATCCAGATCAGCCAAATCAAATCTCTCCAGAAAAATTTGAAGTTCTGATGACGGATCTTTTGATATTGTGCCATCTATCGATAAACGCTGATCATTTTTAATCAATGCGAGGCTGTCGACACCGATGCTGTCTCCCACAATCCAAATCCGCGCCTCCTGGGCAATATTCCACACTGACTGATCTGCACCTACGGACCCGGAACGAATGTCAACTATCATCTCGAGAGAGTCTATCAAAGTGACTTGTAAATCCAAATCTCCATATGAAGCGTTTTCTGCATTCAGCCACCCAAAATGAAGTTGCACGATGTCGTTGTAGGCCTCTAAATTAAAATCTGGATTTTGGAGGGAAAAGCCCTTGTAATTGATGTCGCTCAAGTGAATTTGTGCGCGCAATATTTCGCTTTCTTTGCCTGCGTCGATGGTGAGATCGCTGAGCACAACACCATCGTAAGCAATTAAACCGGAACGGACAAAAAGTCCAAATTTTCCCAATTGATTGTCTATGTTGCCGTACACTGTCGTATTCTGTGAAATTTCCAGGCCACTGAACAGCATGCCTGAAATTGAATTGGGCGCTTTGTAATTTAAGCTGAAGTCCATAGAAATTGGCCCAAGACGTTTTTCTTTTTCCGGATCGCTCAAAGATGGCAAAACCTGTGCGATGAGCTGTTTAAAACCTTCGGGCAACTCATCAGGTGTGAAAATACCTATGAGATTGAGATCGACAATATCGCTGGTGAGGCTAATCTTTCTACCACGCTCGTCACCCCCCGCTGAGAAAAGAAAATTTTCAATGTAAACCGCTGTGTCACCGTAGCAGAGAAAACTTTCGCTTCCCGTGAGAATTCCGCTGATGGTATTGAGCTGTTTTCCCTGGGCGTTCAGCGTAAGGGTGGAACTGAAGGATAAAGGCTGCGCGCTTTTCACCAGGTTTAAAGCAGTGAGATCCATGTTGAAAATATTCGCTTCAAAATCAAACACCGGTATATCGCTGGTAAAATCCACAATTCCATCAAAATTGAGCTGTACATTGGGGTCTGAAGAAGTCACCGTACCGGCAAAAAGATTTGGCGAAAGCCGGCCATCCACCCTTATTTTTTTGTACTCGTAACCAGCGTATTCGAGCATGCTGATCTCTCCGTCGAGATCCGCTGATACCAGGGTTTCCTTCGAAAAGGCGATCACATCAAGTGCAGCGTTCACTTCACCCAACTGGGGAAGGTCGAGAATACGACCGATATCAAAGGACCTGGCGCTCAGCCCACCGGTGTAAATTAATTGATTGTTCAGGGAATCATCCTTGAGGTTCAGGTCAAGATTGAGTACACCAGCCTCGGTTATTAATGACCCGTATGCCACGAAATCTTTGGTAAAACCAGTAAAAGAACCCTCGAAAAAGATTGATCCGGCGCGTTCGAGTTCCACAGGCAGCGATTTGAAAATGGAGGAGTTGTTCGTGATTTGCTCACCGATAAATTCAATGTCGCTGTAGTTGCTGGAAAGCTGCTTGATGCGAAAATCAATGAAAGTGCTTTCGATTTCGGGCAAGCCAAGCAAATCCATATTGCCTTTCAAAACCGATCGGTTGCCTGCGGTAACCACCATGTCCCGCCCTTTTAAGTTGGCTACCGTTCCCGAAAACTTACCGGAAATATTGATTGGGAAGTCGAGGGCGTAAAATTGTGGGGTGAAATAGCCAAGGTCTTCCAGGTTGATTTGACTTTCGTCAAATGCCGCATCCCACTCCACGTCCGTTGTAAAGTTTTGATAATCGGACCATGAATTGTGAAGAAAGGCCAGATCGCCGCGCAGTGATGTGCCGCTTAAGTCCAGCTGCAGGTCTTCAAAGAAAACTCCTTCAGAATTCAACCTGAAATCTGCAGCTAGATTTTGAAGGGCAAAACCACTTCGCTCAATGAATCGGGAAGATTCAATTTGAGCAGTAAGGGAATCATTGATCAATATAAAATCATTTACCGAAAGGTTAATATCCCGCGCATCGAGGTGGTTGAAATCGATGCCGGTTTCCGATGTGGCGCCAAAATCATTGGTAAAAAAAAACCGGGAATTGACCAGAGAAGCCTGGCCGATTCGAAGCGTTAAAGTTGTCGTACTGGCAGTACTGTCCGATTCGGCAGCGTCTGAAGCAAAATAGCGGGTGAGAAAATCAGCGTTCATTCCTCCCAGGCTATCCAGCTGTTTCAAACGAATGTCTGCACCCGTCAGCCGGATCTCGCCGAGGCGAAAGCGGTTTTTACGAAAGTTAAAACGCTCAATGGCAAGCAAAAAAGATTCGGCAGAAACGAGGGTATCGCCGCGCTGATCGTAAACAACAAATCCGTTTAATGTCAGTTTATTGAAGAAATCGACTTCCAATTTGTCGATTTTTACCTCAGCCCCGAGCTCGTCGGAGAGATAAGCGGCGGCGTATTTGGCCAGTTTGGTTTGGAGGTAACTCGACTGACTGATTGAAAAAATCACGACACCCCCCAGTAAAAAGAGGGCGAGAAGGACCAAAAGTATTTTTCCGAGTCTGCGGATCGCCGAAAGATTATAATTTTGCCGAATTTACGATACGCATCTCAACCTGCACAATTGAATTCATCCAAAGACATTTATATTCTCGGAATTGAATCGTCTTGCGATGACACGTCGGCGGCTGTGATAAAGAACGACAAAATCCTCTCCAACATTATTGCCGGGCAGGAAGTTCACAAATTTTATGGAGGCGTGGTGCCCGAACTCGCCTCGCGGGCCCATCAGCAACAGATTGTGCCCGTTGTGGACAGTGCCCTGAAAAAAGCCGGAATTACCCCTGACCAACTCACCGGAATCGCTTATACACAAGGACCCGGACTACTGGGTTCCTTGCTGGTAGGCAGTTCTTTTGCGAAAGCGATGGGCATGGCACTGAACATCCCGATATTTCCCATACACCACATGCGGGCGCATGTGTTGGCACATTTTATAGCCGATAGCGGGATGCGGACACCGCCTTTCCCGTTCATCTGCCTGACAGTGAGTGGCGGACATACGCAGTTGCTCCGCGTTTCCGATCCACAAAGCTTCGAAATTCTCGGTGAGACCACCGACGATGCAGCCGGGGAAGCCTTTGATAAAGGGGCCAGGCTCCTCAACCTGCCTTATCCCGGTGGCCCGGAAATAGATAAGTTTGCCGCCAAAGGAAATCCACAAAAATTTACCTTTACCAAGCCGAAAGTTCCGGGACTTAATTTCAGTTTTAGCGGATTGAAAACGGGATTCCGGAACTTTGTGATGAACAATCAGCAAAAAAATCCAGATTTCATTTCTGAAAATCTGACCGATCTCTGCGCATCCCTGCAAAATACCATTTTGGAAATGCTGATGGAAAATCTGAAAAGGGCCGCAAAACAAACCGGAATCAAGCACATCGCGCTGGCGGGCGGGGTATCGGCCAACAGTGGACTTCGGGCTATGTTGGAAAAAGAAGCCCTGGCCTCGGGATGGGAAACCTACGTGCCCCCCCTCGCCTATTGCACCGACAACGGCGCCATGATTGCCATCGCAGGGTATTTTGCGATGCTTGCGGGTGATGCTGGTACGCAGGCAGATGCGGCGCGGGCGCGGTGGAAAATAGGCTAGCTGGAAATGGGCGTTTATCCTTTTACAGAGTTATTCACTCAAGTTTTGTACATTATTTATTTGAAAACCTGGTCACTTCCCACGCCCTTGGCGTGGCAGGGAGTGATTTTCAACCATAGAAGATGCCACCACAGCGCAGCGAGGTCAGCAGATTCTCAGGTTGAAAATTATATCGAGAAGCGGTTTGATTCAGATCTCAATTGAGGGTCTCGATAAACGCTCCATCGTCGCGCACCCGACCTGACCAGACCCGTTGATTTTCAGGAAGGGTCTCGGTTATTCTTTTCGGAACTGCTTCCAGCAGTCAGGCAGTGAGAGCGCTTCTTCGTCGCTAAGTTCAATTTATGAATCCGCTTTGCTCCTTCAAAAATCACTCCAACGCCTCTGGCGTGGCGGGGATCTAACAATTTTGCTCACGTAACAATGCCAGATTAAATCTGCTCGGGCGCATTCTTTGCACGCATGCGAAACTTAAGTTATTCACAATCGCCTATGGGATATTCGCAATCGGTACATGGTTAAAAGTTTGAGAAAAACGTAATTTGGCTGGAATCAACCGATGTCCATTTGAAAAGAATTATTCTATCCACCCTGCTGATTTTCTTCATTTCCCTGACCGCAATTGCGCAGACAGCCCCCGAATTTTATCAGGTGGCCATGCAGGCAAAAGCAAAAGTAGACTATGGCGGTGCCTTAAAACTGCTGAACAAGGCCATTGACCTCGAACCCATGAACCAACTTTATTTATTGGAGCGCGGGAATCTCTACCTCGATCTGGAGCGGTTCGGAAAGGCGAAAGATGATTTTGATGGAGCCATTCGAATAGATTCCATGTATATTGATGCATACATCGGCCGTTCAGCGTATTTCCGACAGGTCAATCTCATCGACTCCGCTGTGTATAGTGCCGAGCTGGCAAGTATTTTGTCGGAAGATATTTTATCTGAAAGCAAGTCAAAGACAGCATTGGGAGAGGTTTATCTCGCGGATGGCAAAGATTCTCTGGCCTTGGTTTACTTCCTCGAAAGTTTGCAACTCGACACCACCAACGTAACAGGTTATAAAAAAGCGGCACAGCTTCTTTCTGCCAAAGATGATCATCTTTATGCCAATGAAATGCTTCGAAAAGCCTACGATTATGATGACCGGGATCTGGAGATTCTGATAAATCTCGCATACACCTCAAATGAAACGGAAGAATACCGCGAAGCTTTAAAATTCAGCAATATGGCGCTGGAACTTGACCCACATCATCCGGCATCGCTGAGCAACAGGGCATATGCTTACCTGCATGTTAAACAGATAGACCTCGCATTAAAAGATATCAAAAAATCACTGGCCAACGACAAGTCCAATCCGATGTCGCAACGCTACGCCCTAGAAATAAATAAACCGAAAAACGACCACGCTAAAGCCAGCAAACATTTGAAGATGGCGCAGAAACTTGGGTATGAGTTGCTGTATGGGAATGATTTGGTGGGGTTGATGGGGGGGTGTGAGTGAGGGGATTTTTATAGTTTGAGTTCGGTCGCTTAGGATGTCCGGCTTCCCGGAAAAGGCAATCAGAAAAAACTGGAACATCTATGCAGTAATTCCACGAACTCGGATCATTTCATTCCTTTAAAAATGTCTTAGACATTTAAAACACTGATATCACCAATGGACTTGTTGATGATAACGGAAAGACCCATATTTGATTCACCTGAAAACATCTTTAACGGCAATCACCACTTTCAATATCCCACTCTAAATGTGGTGCCAATCTCTAAACACCTTTTTTTGGTGAATTGAATGTGAGTCCAACATTTAGTTCCATTTCTCCTTCCAAATTTCTTTAATTCCTTCAAGCATTGATATTTTTTTTCCTTTTATCTTTACATACGATGTTGTATTTCCTTTTTCAAGATATGTAAAACAATGTTGTATTCCTGACTCCTCGTTATCACAAATTTCTTTTAAGTTAGCTTGTCTAAATATGAGCCAGTTGTGAGTTTCAAATATTAATGTTCCTTGAATAGTTGATTCCCCGACCACTGCGACAATTTCTGTAAAAGAACCGTACTTCATTAACTGTTGTCCTTTTTGTAATCCACTAATCAAGGGTATAAGCAATGAAATAAAAACAATAAATAATAGTACAACTTTTTGAGAATGGTTTAATGTTGAGCTAAACGATTTTTTTTTGATCCATGGCCTTAGTACAAAAAAAACAACAGATGAACCACCTATCCCAATAATACCGCCAATAATGCTACCCCAAAAAATACTAAAATCGAAAAAGATCCCCAATAAAAGAGCCATTATGAATAGGAGTATATAAACAGCAAATAAAATTCTAAATGTTTTTAATCGTATCTTTTCCTGATCGGCCTTGTTGTACTCAATA
>JBBSDD010000004.1:0-18456 GCA_038249755.1 Flavobacteriales bacterium
TCTTCATGTTAAAAAACCATTGCTGCGTAGCAGCGATTTCAAACAGCACAAAGGATCTTGAGTTTAGAGGAGTGGGTGGTGCGGTCTCCCATATCGCAAATATTCGTGGTCAGTGGGAAGTGGGTTGCACACGTTAAACCGCAAATCGTCAATCGTAAATAAACATAGACTATTCTATCCCAAATATCGCGCTCGACAATCCAAACTGTATCCGGAAATCCGCCTCCCGACCATCTTCCAGCGCCATCACCACATCGATGCGCGCAAACCGGAATAGGTTGGTCATGCTGTAGCCTATTTCGATGTAGTGGTTGGTATTGGGTGTGATGAGGTGATTGATATTAAAACTTTCCTTCAGACCCATCACGCGCAACAAGGGAATCTGGGTGAAGGCAAATTTGCGCATCTCGTAATTGATATACGTGGAGAGATATTCTTTGGAAGTGGAATAGTCGTAATAGGGCGCGATGGAGTATCCATTCAGCCGGCCATTTCTGGTAAAGATGGTTTGATTGCCCATGAAATGTGCGAAATCAATGAAATCCATATTCCCACTCGTTAGGAATTTTCCAGCTTCGCTGCGTACACCTATGTTTCCCCAGCGATTTAAATCAAAACGGTAGATCACTTCTGCAGCGACAAAATCATAGTCGATCGTACTGTTGATCACATCGGGAATGGCTTTTTCGTACCGCAGGGTGATGGTGGGTGGCTCATTGGTGCGGTAATAGCGGTCATTGCGTTTTCCGAATTTAAGCCCGGGTTGCATCGTAATTCCCAAACCTACTTTGAAGGCTTCCGACCGCCCAAAGCCGGTATTGTCATTCAGTTCGTTGTTTTTCGGCTGGTTTGGAGTAAACACGCGCCTGTCGGATGGCAACCACACCTGATCGGTGGTATTGAAAGTTTCCCGCCGGATATCGTAAGCCGCGTGGGTATTGATGGCAATGGACGGGGTAATGTCGTGTCGCCACTTGCCCTCCACAAAGTCGCGGTCGTAAATTTTTACATAGTTCTTTTTCACGAAAAGTGTGGAGAAGGAATTTGTAAACCAGTCGATGGGCATATCATCATTGAACTGGCTGTAATAGAATCCTCCTTCCAGACTGAGCGACCCCGATTTGAGCGAATTTCCATATTTGTATTCCGAGAGAAGGGTGCCAAACCATTTCTCGCGCGAGAAGGAATATCGCGCGCGCGGTGATAATTCGAACCGCGATTTATTGTCAAACCGTTTAAAGTAACTCACGCGGTATTCGAGGTTCCATCCATCTACTGTATTAAACCGGATGCCAAACAGCGGATTGTGCAGCTGAATGTAGTTGCTGTCGCCCAAATTGAACGTGTGGCCTGTCAGAATTCCCATGGGCGAAAAGGAATTGCCACTGGCGAGTGTGTCTCCGTCCATCTTTTTTTTCTCCTCCAGGTCGAGGCTGTCCTGCACAATATACCCACGTATCTCCCTTTCTGTGAGAGGCACGGGTCTTATGTCAGCCCAGTAAAGACTATCAGATTTGTAGGCGAGACTGTCTACTTTAAATTCACTTTCTCGCACCACTTGTGGCTCACCCTCATCCTGCCGCTCTGCTTTTTCGTATGCCTGTATGACCTTTCGAAGTTCCTTTCGCGTCACTTCTTTACCTTCCAATAGCTGCTTTTCCGAGTCCGATAAAACTTCTTCGATGGCATTCGGCTTCACAGGTTTCTCATCTCTTTCCGCGATCAGTTCACTTTCGGTTTTTTCATCGATTACGGTAAACGTATTGCTCAGATCGGGATTGATTCGTATGTCGTAATTGGACACGGCTGCGAGGTAGCCAAATTCAAAACTGACCCCAAATATTTTTCCGCGCCCGTCGTATTTGTGCGACACCGGCATCCACACCGATTCTTCCACCGGGGCAAATACCTGCATGGCATCGATCTCAATGCCCTGCGTGTTGATTCGAAAGTCAAAACTGTGGATCGCCCAAAGATTTTCCACGATGTACAGCATGCCCGTGACCACTTCTTCGCCCTTGCTTCGGGGTATGACCTGGATTTTGATCACCTGATAGCCCTGCTCCTGAAACGTGGTGACGTAGCGAAATTTGTAATAGGCAAATGCTTTTGGCGAAAGCGGGGATATAAGACCCGCCACGGTGGGATTGTAAAACGAACCATTGATGTAACTCATGGGGCTTGAGTTGCGCATGTCTCCATTTGCGCGGATGCTGATCACTTCTTCCACATATTTTTCCGGTCGGGTATAGGCGATTTTGGAGATTGACTCGGTTACGAAAGTGGCTGAAGTGTCCATGCCTTCTTTTTCAAGCTGCCGCCTGATAATGCCCGGGGCATCTACGAGGCGTCCGCCGCCTTTCACATATACCTGGCAGGTGTAGGAGTCGATTTGTTGCCGGTGATAACTACTTTTGGCGATGGCCTTCCGCATGATTTTGTAGGCTGGATCTTCTTTTCCGGCTTTTATTTCGGCCTCGCCGAGCAGGTAAGCCTGTTTGAGCATTACCACATCATAGGACACCACGTCATCGGCTATGCTTAGCATCAGACTCTGGGTTTGATATCCCAGATGGTGGAATGTGAGACTATATGCTCCCGGAACCAATTTTATTTCATAAAAACCATTCTCATTGGTGATGCTTCCTGATCCTGTTTCTTTAATGAAAATGGTGGTGAATGGCAGGGGTTTTCCATCCTGATCGATGATCCGGCCTTTCACTCCGCCGGCAAGGACAATAAAGGGAAAGAAATAAATGAGGAGCGTAAAAATGTGTTTCATTCAGTAAATTGGTGGTGAGACGGATGAAACACCGGAAAGTTATTGTTGCTGTAAATTTATGTTAAAGTTCCATTTTTCAGCCAATTGGCAGCCTGGCTAAAATGATCGTCCGGACAACTTTTTGCGGTCAGCATATCGATATGCCTGTAATCAGCGAGGTTGCCGTTGTTTTTGCTCAATAGCACATATTGTGCCTGATCTCCTCCGGTTTCCCACATGAATCTTTCGACATCGAGGGGGTGCCCCAAAACCAGATCGTTTATTCCGGCAAAATACAATATCGGAGGCAGTTTCATTTTTTTGAGCCTGGCGGCGTAATCAAAACCATCCGGGCGATCAATCCAGCGCCGGCTGTAGACCCATCTGTTTACTTCGCGGTAGAGTTTGGAAGGCTCGTTTTCACTGCCCATGCCCAGCCTTTTTGCCGGAAGGTAACCCAAACTGCGGCTGCTTATTTCCCCGGCAAGGGTCCACATGAAATCGACCATGAAGAATCGCCGCAACGAAAAAATCCCGATCCGTCTTTTGCTGCCAAAAAATACCGATGGACCTACATTCTCATCCCGCCCGTAGCGCGCATACCAGGCCATCAACATCACCCCGCCCCAGGAGTGGCCCACCAGCCGGACGGGTACATCCGGTCCGTAAAAGGAACGGATATGCGCCAGATAAAATGGAATATCTCTTTGAATAACGTCCGTCTGGCTGTGCGAAAAATTGCGGTGGATGGCGGGCAAACTTTGACCCTTTCCGGCCATATCGGGCACAAAAACGTCAAAACCTCTTTGGGCCAGGAAGGGTGCTAGTCCTTGTCCCTTTCGGGAAAAAAAGATCCGGCCGTCTTCCATACTTCCGTGAAGCATCAGAACGGGCATATTATTTCCCTCCTGGCGAAACCGGTGCATGGCTGATTGCATTTCCGCATTGAGCGGGATCATTGCGGTGGTATATTGCAGGTCGTTCACGGGGTGCAAATATAAACCCGATTCTGCTTTTAATGCTTTTCCGCGCCGGATGGTTTTTTAGGAATTTTAGCCGTTGATGGGTTTTGATAACCCGGCCTCGAAGGTTACATTTGCGCAACTAAAAAAACCGACATGAACATCCACGAATATCAGGGTAAATCTATTTTAGAATCTTTTGGTGTTGCTATTCAGCGCGGCCTCGTGGCCGATACGCCCGAAGAGGCTGTAGCTGCCGCTAAAAAAATCAATGAGACCACAGGTTCACAATGGTTCGTAATCAAAGCCCAGATTCATGCCGGTGGACGCGGAAAAGGTGGCGGGGTGAAAATTGCGAAAAACCTTGATGACGTTAAAACTATTTCGGGAAATATCCTCGGCATGCAATTGATCACGCCGCAGACGCCGCCTGAAGGGAAAAAAGTAAATAAAATTCTCATCACAGAAGACGTTTATTATCCCGGAGAAAGCAAAACCAGCGAGATTTACATGTCGGTATTGCTCGACCGCGCTGTGGGAAAAGTTACCATCATGTATTCTACAGAAGGCGGGATGGACATCGAAGCTGTCGCTGAAAAAACGCCGCATCTGATTTTCAAAGAAGTAATAGATCCTGCTGTGGGAATTCAGGCTTTTCAATGTAGGAAAATTGCCTACAACCTCGGCCTTTCTGGCAAAGCAGCCAAAGAAATGGTCACTTTCGTAAATGCGCTTTACGCCGCTTACGTGGGTTGCGATGCCAGCCTCTTTGAAATCAACCCTGTGCTGAAAACGTCCGACGACCGCATCATTGCGGTGGATGCCAAAGTGACCCTCGACGGAAATGCACTTTTCCGCCACAAGGAATACGCCGCCATGCGCGATTTTTCAGAAGAAGATCCCACGGAAGTGGAAGCCGGAGAAGCTGGTCTGAACTACGTGCAACTCGACGGAAACGTGGGCTGTATGGTCAACGGTGCCGGCCTTGCGATGGCGACGATGGACATCATCAAACTTTCGGGGGGTGAGCCTGCCAACTTCCTCGACGTGGGCGGTACGGCTGATGCCAAAAGGGTGGAAACCGCTTTTCGCATCATTCTGAAAGATCCGAAAGTAAAAGCCATTCTCGTCAATATTTTTGGTGGTATCGTGCGTTGCGACCGCGTGGCCCAGGGAATTGTGGATGCCTACAAAAACATCGGTGACATTCATATCCCGATCATTGTGCGCCTCCAGGGTACCAATGCCATAGAGGCCAAAAAGCTGATCGACGATTCGGGACTCAAAGTTCACTCTGCTGTGCTGCTTCAGGAAGCTGCCGACAAAGTGAAGGAAGTATTGGCCTGATATTTGGCTTATTCCGGGGATCAAATCACAAAGCTTCTGAATAAATCTGCAACTTATAACATCATTCAGCTTTTTGCGTTTAACGGGCATATGCGTCCATTTTTCTGGATAATATTATGGCTTGTTGGAATTGGCGGCCTGATGGCACAAACGCCAGGACAAACTGTACCATACCATGGCAGATACATTCTGGAAACTGTTGTTGTCAATGGCGATACCATTCCCGTGGTGACGCTTCAAACGGCTCAGATTTCGAGCGAGCGGAAGGCGCGCAGCAAAAGATACCAGCGAAAATGGGACAAACTCCAGCGGAATGTGGTGAAAACCTATCCCTACGCAGAAGTAGCCGGACAACTTATTCTGGCCTACAATGAAAACCTCACAACCCTTGAAACGGAAGCAGAACGTCAGGCCTATCTCGACCGGTGCGAAGAAGATTTAAAAGCGGAATTTGAAGGCGACCTGCGCAAGATGACAACCAGTCAGGGTAGGGTGTTGATCAAGCTAATTGATCGCGAGTCGGGGAAGACCAGCTACGAACTCGTCAAAGACCTCAAAAGCGGTTTTTCCGCATTTATGTGGCAAGGGGTCGCGAAATTATTTGGCACCGACCTGAAAGTCCACTACGATCCATTGAACAGTGAGACGGACTATATGATTGAAGAAATAGTCGGTATGATCGAAAGTGGACACATTGCTGTTGCCACCAGGCTAATAAAAACACCTGAGGCTGCGGAGGTTTTGAAAGAATCGGATGTCCGCCTTCAGCGCCGCATTGCGCGCGAAAAGCGCCGGAATTCCTGATTTTTCGCAATACTTCTTTCTGTTGATTTTATCAGATTGTACGAAGTACAAGGTACAAAGTACAAAGTACAAAGTACAAGGTACAAGGTACAAGGTACAAGGTACAAAATGCCCATGTACCTACTTAATACTTAATACCTAATACCTAATACCTAATACAGATCTTGCTGATAATCCTCTTACTTTTTCCGAAAGGTCGGAGCCACCAGCGCATCTTTGCTGCCGGGGGTGTAGGAATAAAATCCTTCTCCTGATTTGGCGCCAAGCTTTCCGGCCATTACCATGTTTATCAGTAGCGCTGCAGGGGCATATTTCGGTTGGCCGAACCCGTCGTGCAACACACGCAAAATGCTCAGACAAACGTCGAGTCCGATAAAGTCAGCCAATTGCAAAGGCCCCATCGGGTGGGCCATGCCCAGTTTCATCACTGTATCGATTTCTTCCACACCGGCTACGCCTTCGTGCAGGGTGAGTATGGCTTCATTAATCATGGGCATGAGGATGCGATTGGCCACAAATCCGGGATAATCGTTTACTTCCACAGGATCTTTTCCCAGCTTTCGCGAAAGCGACATCACTGACGCTGTCACTTCATCGCTCGTCGCATATCCGCGGATTACTTCAATGAGCTTCATCATCGGCACCGGGTTCATAAAGTGCATGCCAATCACCTTGTCGGGCCGGCTGGTGGCGGCCGCCATACGGGTGATGGAGATCGATGAGGTATTGGTGGCCAGAATGCAAGACGCCGGGGACGCTTCATCCATGAGGCGGAATATTCCCAGTTTCAAATCAACGTTTTCGGTGGCGGCTTCTACTATCAGGTCTGCTTTTGACACACCGGATTTCAGATCAGTAGAAGTGCTGATTCGCTTGAGAGCTGCCGTTTTCTCTTCATTTGATATCTTTTCTTTCGCCACCATGCGGTCAAGGTTTTTTTCAATCGTTTGAAGGGCTTTTTCGAGACCTTTTTCAGAAATGTCGATGAGGGTGACCTCATGTCCGGCTTGCGCGAAAACATGGGCGATTCCATTGCCCATCGTGCCGGCGCCAATTACAGAGACTTTTTTCATAGGAGATGATTTTAAAACTTATTTACCGGACCCTTTGGCGATGATTAAGAGCGTATAGGCCATGATTTTGAAGTCGATGGCCAGCGACATGTTTTCAATATACAACACATCATATTTGAGCCGCTGCACCATTTGATCCACGTTTTCGGCATATCCGTACTTCACCTGGCCCCAACTTGTGATGCCTGGTTTTACTTTTTGCAAATGGCGGTAATGGGGTGCTACTTTGAGGATTTGGTCGATGAAAAACTGACGCTCGGGTCGCGGGCCCACGAGGCTCATTTCGCCAAGGATCACATTAAAAAATTGCGGGAGTTCATCCATCCGGGTTTTGCGCATGAAACGTCCGATCGGGGTGATACGCGGATCCTGCTTGCTGGAAAGCTGCGGTCCATCGCACTCAGCATTCTGACACATGGAGCGAAATTTGTAAATATTGAAAGGTCTGTTGAACTGACCGATGCGTTCTTGCTTAAAAATAATTGGACCTGGTGAGCTGAGTTTTACGAGGACAGCCAGTGCGAGGTAAAGCGGGGAGAGCAAGATAATGGCAAAAATCGATCCCACAAAATCCAACAGCCTTTTCAGGAAAAACTGCCACGCCGGCATGATCTCCGTGTTGATCTGCACAAGTGGAGCGCCGAAAATCGAAGTCATTTTCACCGACCCCGAAAGAATATCGTACATGTCGGGAATGATTTTGATGGTAATATCCTGACCTTCCAGATCGGTGATAATACCACCGAGATTTTTGTGTTCGGAAGATTCAATGGCGATGATGACCTCTTCCACCTTGTTTCCCGTAAGGATGCGCTGTATATCCTTGAATTTTCCCAGCCAGGGCAATTCGCCCTCCAGTAAATGGTCCTTCCCATTCACGCTGACGTACCCAATGAATTTAAAACCCGGTGCAGGAATCATGGTTTCCATTTCCTTATACACATTCAATGCCTCTGCATTTCCGCCGACAAGGATGGTATTGAAACCTATTTTCCGCTTATGAATTCGTTTTACAGTGTAGGTTGTAAAAATAATTCTCAGTATAAATAGAAATCCAAAGTGCACGAGAAAAAGGACGACCAATGACTTGTAGTATACCACATAATTGGCGATTTCGTCATCCAGTAACAGAACAAAAAAGAGCATGATCACCCCGATAAAGGTGGCCAGGAGGGTTTGCCCCAGCTCCCGGAGTCGGTGTCGGCGGTAGATGTTGCGATACATTCCCAACAGGGTGTATAGGGAAACCCAGAAAATGGGAATGAAGATGAGGCCGAGGTAAAATCTTTCGTCGAGATTTATGGGGACAGGATATCCAAACTTTTCCGGCTCGACATACTGTTTGCGGTAAGAAAAGAAAATCACCCAGGAAGCGATGGCGCTCAGTGTATCAGCAATGACATATTTGGATACCTGTAGCCTGCGGTTCATCTCTAATTTGGTATGACAAATTTTAAATTGTCGATATAGATTTCGCCGGAGGCTGCGCCGGGCGATTTTCGGCTCTCAAAATAAATTTGCACCGAAGTGGTTTGCACCAATGAAGCAATGATTTGCGTCAGGTCGATGTAAAATTTTGTCCATTCTGTCCTGGGATTCATTCCCAAAACAAAATAATTGAACATGACAGGATTAAGGCTGCGGATGCCAACCTCAAGGGGTTGGTCTCCTCTGTAGTCAACTTCCAGATACATTGTTCGGCCTCGGGGAAGATTCACAAGGTTCCATGTGGTGGTCACGAAGAAGTAATCGGCTTCATCATTAAATAAAATTTTTCCACTCCCAAATCCGCTTCGCACTTCATTTGAATTATTGGTGGTAACCAAAACAGCTATACTCTCTTCAGATGCAGCGAGAGAGCTCCCGGTACCCTCAAAATCCTCGTTGAAGAACGTCAATGAGCCAGTCGGGAAATAAGAAAAAGTGACTGAACTATCAGCACCCACAGGCGTGACCAAACCTGGAATCAGGTCGTATTCTACATTGATCGGGGCGTAAAATGGATAAATAATTCTGCGTGAACTGATGCCGTTGTTTTTTATGCCCGCCGAAATATTGAGGCGGGTGGGGCCAGCTGCAAGGATAGGGATATTGGCAGGTAATTCAAAGGTTCCTACAAATTGCTCGTCGGCAAAAACGTGTACATCCGGTATGTCATGTGTATTCGCACCTTCGTCGGAGAGCGTGGTTAGGTCGGCTTCAGAAATATGAATAAATGAAGGCACATCTTCGTCCTTGTCGAGGATGTCGCATGCAGTAAACAGACAGATGCAAATGAGATAGTAGATTTTCTCCATAGAGGAAATTATCTGAATAAAGGGCGCAAATTTAATCAATTTGTGCGAAGCACAGCGCGTGCCGGCACCACAACCGTAAACAGAGCATTAACGGCTTGCTGGTGCTCAGATTGTTCAGGCCGGGAATTATATTTCCGGCAAGGTGGAAGTCAATTTGAGTTTGTCGACGATCTTGTAAGCGATTTCCAGCGCTTTGTATCCGTCTTCCACTGTTACGAGCGGTGTTGTATCATTGAGTATCGCTTCCGCAAAAGTGGTGAGCTCGTCTTTTATCGCATTGTTCTCTGTGATTTTCGGCTTTTCAAAAAAGATTTCTTTGGAACCTTTTCCTGCCCCGAGATCGATGCTCATGGAAAATGGATCGGGTTCTCCCACGAAGTCCCGCATTTGAACCACTTCCGATTCTTTTTTCAAAAAGTCGACAGCCACATATGCGTTGCGCTGAAAAAAGCGGGATTTCCGCATGTTTTTGAGCGAAAATCGGCTGGCGGTAAGATTGGCTACGCAGCCATTGTCAAATTCCAGGCGCGCATTGGCGATATCTGGTTCGTCGCTTACAATGGCCACTCCGCTGGCGCTGATCCTTCTCACATTGGCTTTCACCACGCTGAGCACGATGTCAATGTCATGAATCATGAGATCGAGCACCACAGACACGTCCGTGCCACGTGGGTTGAATTGGGCGAGCCGGTGCGCTTCAATAAACATGGGATTGTCGAGGTATTTTTTTGCGGAAGTAAAAGCCGGATTGAAACGCTCCACGTGCCCGACCTGCACTTTCACGCTTGCTTCCTGCGATAGTGCCATGAGTGATTTGGCCTCTTCGATGGTGTTGGTGATGGGTTTTTCAATGAAAACGTGTTTGGAATTTTTGAGCGCTTTTGACGCGCAGGCGTAGTGGCTCAGCGTCGGTGTTACGATATCGACCACATCCACGGCTGCAATGAGTTCATCCATGTCTGCAAAATGTTTTACACCGAGCATTTTTTCAGCCTCCATCGCTACTTCCTCATTCGGATCGTAAAAACCAACGAGTTCATAATATTTGATTTCCTTGATAAGCCGGATGTGGATTTTTCCGAGGTGCCCCGACCCAAGTACGCCAATTTTCAACATTTTATTTCGGTTTGTCACAAAAGTACGGCATCAACTTTTCAACTATCCGACAGGGATTCATTTTTATTAACAGCCCGGTCGTATTTCACGAAATCCTTACTTTTACCGGCATATGAATCGCATCGATACTTTCCAGCATCAGGGTTTGCGCAAGCAGCTCGTAGCCATATTAAAAAACAAAGGAATTACCAAACCGGAAGTACTTGACGCCGTGATGCGCATACCGCGCCATTATTTTATGGATTCGGCTTTTCTGAGCTTCGCCTACGCCGATCAGGCATTTCCCATCGGATCGGGACAGACCATTTCACAACCTTATACCGTGGCATTTCAAACCGAACTTCTTGACCTCAAACCCGGTATGAAAATATTGGAAATAGGCACTGGAAGCGGTTACCAAACGGCCGTGCTCACAACGATGGGCATGAAGGTTTTTAGCGTTGAACGTCAGCGAAATTTATACAAAACAGCCGTCAAAATTCTGGGCGATTTGCATTCCACAGCCAAGTGTTTTTATGGTGATGGATACAAGGGTTTGCCTGCTTTTGGTCCATTCGACCGCGTATTGGTCACCTGTGGTGCTCCGCATGTTCCACCCGATCTGCTTCCGCAAATGAAAACCGGCGGCATCATGGTTTTGCCCATAGGCGAAGGCGACAGTCAGGTGATGACCCGGTTGGTGAAACAGCCCGACGGAACGATGGTGACGACCACCCACGGAGATTTTCGATTTGTTCCCATGCTTCCCGACAAACAAGCCATGTAAAAATTCATGCTTGCAAAATATTTTACCCACTGAACTGTTTTACATTCACCAACCAATTTTATTCCCATGCGAAATTTATGGCTTTCTGCAATTTTGTTTACATTTTCTACCGCATTGCTTGCTCAACCGATGTCCAAAAAAGGAGAGCCATACCTGCCTTTAGCAGGCGATTGGGCTGTGGGTATTGACGCGGCGCCATTTCTTGAATATTTCGGTAATTTCTTTTCAGACGCGCAGAATGATGCACCATCTGCAGAATTTCCCAACAACAGTTTTGCGATTGCCGTCAAAAAATTCAAGCGCGACGATTTTGCATACCGCGGTTCCGTGAGGCTTGGCATACAGGCAGACAGCTACCGCACTTTTAGTCCGGAATTCAGCACCGAGCCTACCAATACCACGGTGGAAGACAAATACAGCCGCACCATCACCAATACATATGTGTCTTTGGGAATTGAAAAACGGAAGGGGAATACGCGCATTCAGGGATTCTATGGCGTAGAGGGATTTTTGGGATTTGGCACGGAATCGCACAAATTTGAATATGGCAACAACATTACCCCGGAAAATACCAATCCTGTTCGCTCGGAATTTGAAATATTATTCCAAAATGATCCACGTGAAATAAACACGGTGACAGAAACCGGTGGGTTCATCACGGAATTTAACAAGGGCAATACTTTTAGCATTGGCGCGCGTGCATTCCTCGGCGCTGAGATTTTTATTTTCCCCAAATGGTCGGTTGGTTTTGAATATGGATTGGGGATGGGCTTCGCCTATACCGGAAATGCAGAAATCGTGGCTGAACAGTGGACTGTACCCAATGGTGGCAGTGCTGAGCAATTTGTAACCACCATTACCGACGAGGGTGGGGACTCCCGTTTTGGAATCGATACAGACAATTCGCGGGGATCCATTTTCATGTTCTTTTATTTCTAAATTCGCACGAACATTAAAAACGCGTTCGCGTGAAAATTCTCAGTAATTCCCAGATTAAAGCCGCCGACAACTACACCATTAAAAACGAGCCCATTAAATCAGTAGATTTGATGGAAAGAGCCGCTGGAAAGTGTTTTGATTGGATTTATGAAAATGCGCCCAGGCTGTTCCCCGTCTCCATCACCGAAGAAAGTGCCTGGGTTTTCCACGTCGTATGCGGTATGGGAAACAATGGCGGCGACGGACTCGTCATTGCCCGTTTGCTTCAGCGAAATGGCTACAATGTCGAAATTTCGCTGGTTCGGTTTACCGAAGAAGGATCTGATGATTTCAATGTCAATTTTGGAAAATTGGGCGCTGCAAAAAAGTCGGTGCGCGATATCCGTTCAAAAACAGATATTCCTGCATTTGCGTCAGATTGTGTGGTGATCGACGCCATTTTTGGTTCGGGCATATCGCGTGTGGTGGATGGCGTGGCTGCGGAAACGATTCAGGCCATCAACACTTCTGGAGCTACGGTCGTGAGCATCGATATGCCCAGCGGGATATTTTCGGCTGACAACAGCGGAAATGATCTTTCGAAAGTGGTTTGTGCCCACCACGTGCTGACATTTGAAACGCCAAAACTTTCTTTTTTCCTTGCAGAATGTGCACCACTGGTAGGCAAAATTCATGTGTTGGATATTGGTCTGCATCCCGATTTTATGCGCGATGTGGAAGTGGTGCACAATGTGGTAACACCTGATATGGTTGCCGCTTTTCACAAACCGCGTCAGCGCTTTTCCCACAAGGGTACTTTTGGCCACGCCCTGATCATCGCCGGCAGTCCAGGCAAGTGGGGTGCGGCGGTATTGGCAGCGAAAGCCTGTATGCGGTCAGGTGCCGGATTGGTTTCTGTACATATTGGCAAAGCCGGTGGTCAAATGGTGGGAAACCATTTGCCCGAAGCCATGGTGCTTGCCGATGAAAGCGACACCCATTTTTCAAATCTGCCCGATCTTTCACCATTTTCTGCCATTGGTGTGGGGCCTGGTATAGGCACTTCCTCGGAAGTGGCTGCCACTTTGAAACTCCTGATTCAGGAATCGAAAGTGCCGCTGGTGCTCGATGCGGATGCCCTCAACATCCTTTCGGAAAATAAAACCTGGCTGGCCTTTTTGCCGAAAGGCTCCATACTCACACCCCATCCGGGAGAATTTGCACGGCTGGCGGGTGAGAAATTATCTCATTTTGCATCGATTGAAAAACAAAGGGAACTCAGCCAGAAGCACCAGATTTATATTCTGTTAAAAGGGGCGCATAGCAGCCTGAGTCTGCCCGACGGACAAGTATTGATCAACAGCACTGGAAATCCTGGCATGGCGAGTGCGGGCATGGGCGACACGCTCACAGGCATTATCACAGGGTTGCTCGCAGGTCCATGCACGTCGATGGAAGCAGCCGCGCTTGGCATGTACATCCATGGCAAAGCCGGTGACCTCGCCCTGAAATCGCAAAGTCATGAATCGCTGATCGCTTCTGACCTGATCGATCACCTCGGACTGGCGTTTAAATCATTGCATCAGATCTGATATGAAAAAATATTATTTCATTCTTTTTTCTTTCATTTTTATTCTGGCAGGTTGCGGAGACGAACCGACTGAATCTAAAGCTCCTGCAGGCGCGCGGCAACCAACACTGCGCATCAAGGTAAACCAGGAAAATCCGGTAATCTATGGTGATACCATCCTCGTAACAGTGGAGCCAACCGACGCCGATTTGGTGATTTCTTCTGTGGTATTATCGGCGGGCGATGGCTCAAAGATTTTCGCGCAAAGCGAAAATGGCATTTTCCGACTTTCCACCAGGACCACGGGTGGGGGTGAAGTGAAAATGAAAGTGGAAGCCTCGTTTGCAGATGGGCAAACGAGCACCCGTTACAAAGATTTGCGAATTATATCGGCAGAAGCTCCTTCGAGCTGGGAATTCAGTGTGGTAAATCGCTATCCCCACGACACCAAATCTTACACCCAGGGATTGCTCGTGCACAAAGGTTTTATTTACGAAGGCACTGGAAATTATGGCGAGTCGCGCTTGCGCAAAATAGAGCTCGCGACCGGAAAAGTGCTGCAGGAAAAACACCTGAATGATGCCACCATTTTTGGAGAGGGCATTACCATTTATGACAATAAAATTTTTCAGCTCACCTATACCACTTCCCAGGGATATGTCTACGATCTGGAATCATTTGATTTGATTGATGAATTTATTTATAACACATTTACCGGTGAAGGGTGGGGGCTTACACACAACGATACCGCACTGATCGTATCTGATGGATCTGCGATTATTTATTTTTTCGATCCAAAAACCTATAAGGAGACGGGAAGAGTGAAAGTGTTTAACAATTTGGGCGAGGTATCACGTCTTAATGAACTCGAATTTCACAACGGAAAAATATATGCGAATATTTACACCACAACAGAAATCGTGGCGATCGATCCGCTTACCGGACTCGTTACCGATGTGTACAATGCCAAAGGCGTGGTGGAGCGTTCGGAAGTGACTTCCGGGATGGATGTGTTGAATGGAATTGCGATCAATCCGCTCAATGGAAACATGCTCATCACGGGAAAATACTGGAGCAAATTGTACGAGGTTACGCCCGTGCCCAAAGAAGATATTTGAAAAAAATATTTTACACTGATTTCTCCTTGATCCATATTTCAATCTCTTTTTTTTAGATTTATTGGCATATTTCTTGGTTGCTGAAATCAACACAATAAGACCCAGAAAACGATGAAATCACGCCTCATTCCCGCCTTTTTATTGATTTGTGTAAACCTTTCCTTCGGACAGACTGCACCAACGGGTAAATTACTGATTGACGATGTCACTATCCTCACCGGCTTTGCAGCTGAAGCTGGCATTCCGGTTAATTTTTCAGACTTTCAGAGCCTTGCACCCGAATCAGATTTGTTGCGCGGAGATTACAGCGAATTCCGACCGCGCAGTGGCTCGGCTTATCCATTCGGAGGAGCTTTTTCAGTGCTTATGGGTTTGCGCTTTCGCGAAAGCAATGGTGAAAATTACCGATCAAATCCAAGGTTGCGACTTGGGGTCTCTTATGTTTCATCGACTATGTTGTCACATTCTTATTTTCAAACGATCACAACTCCGTACGATACCCTTACATCGTCGGCCACTGGTGAAATGATTTTTGTGGATTCAGTGAATAATAAAAACTTGAATATGGATTATCAATATCAACAAATCAGGTTGGATGTCTCCCTGATATTCAGCACCAATACGGGATCACGGTGGTCGCTCTACGGCGGATTGGGGGTTTCTTCCGGATTGTCAGTAAATGCTTCCAGTGAAATAGCTTATTCTGAATATGACCAAACCAGCCGCAACGATTATTTCCGTGATAATATTTATTTTTCGGATGACGAATATATCCAGGAATCTTTTCAAAATGAAACCAATTTTTCTACCATGGTCTATGTGCCGCTGGGCGTGGATTTCCGTCTGGGAAAAAACAGGCCTTTCTGGAAACAATTGCATCTGGTTTACGAGTTAAGACCAATGGTGCAATTCACCAATATTCCGGAATTGGGCAATTATTCGAATGTGGGAATCAATTCCATGTTTGGCCTGCGGGTGAAATGGAATGAGATGTAAGTGCATCTCGGCCACCGATCTTATACAGCCAACCGCTCAAAAACATTAGCTTTGTCTAAATTTTTTAGAAATGAAATTAAAGAGTCAAATTCCAGCATTTTCAGTTATTCTTTTTTTAGCAGCCTGCAACCCAGAAGTGCCGCAGACGGAAGAAACCACCATTGATACCATTCCGAAAGTTTCCGAAGTGATTGAAAAAAGCCAATTGGAAACCGAGCACGAATTGGTTCGGGTAGGTTATGCCGACAGTGTGAATCAGGGGCTGATGACGGACAATACTTTTAAGGGAAGTTCGCGTCGAATGGCCACAGAAACAGTTGGAGGCACTACAGTATCGATCAACTACGGTTCACCTGGCAAACGCGGTCGGGTGATCTGGAATGGACTTGTATCATACGATCAGGTCTGGGTTACGGGGGCACATTGGGCTACCGCTGTGACATTTGACAAGGATGTGAAAATAGAGGGGACGGAAATAAAAGCGGGTACGTATGGATTTTTCACCATTCCCGGCAAAGCCGAATGGACACTCATCCTCAATAAAACCTACGATCAACACCTGGCAGATAGTTATGCCGAAGGTGACGATATCGTAAGATTTAAAGTAAAACCTGAAAATCAGAAAAAAATCACCGAACGACTGACATATTCAGTGGAGTCGATCGGTGATAAAAATGGTAAAATAACCATGGCTTGGGACGAGGTGAAAGTTTCCTTGCCATTCGAGGTGATTTAATTCCAGTTTTTATAGTCAAATCTTTATAACAATTTTTAATGCCGGTAATTGCCGGCTTAATTTTTTTGGCATGACTGATTTTTCTTTTGGGGTTTTGTTTGATATGGATGGGGTGATTGTTGATAGCAATCCAGCCCATAAAATTGCCATCAATTTATTTTGCAAAAACCACAACAAGGTGGTGGATGATGTCTTTATGCAGAGTAAAATATATGGTCGCACCAACCAGGAGTGGATACCTGAGTTATTTGAGTTGGCCCTTTCGGAATTGCAACTTCTGGAGTATGCCAATGAAAAGGAACAATTGTTTCGCGATATTTTTAAATCAGATTTATTGCCTGTCGCCGGGGTAATTGAATTTATTGATCATTTAAATAGCAATCAAATTAAAATTGCTGTCGCAACTTCCGCTCCCGGAGAAAATGCCGAATTTATTCTCACTGGTTTGAAAATTAAAAACCGTTTTGATGCCGTTCTCGATGCATCACATGTAAAAAAGGGAAAACCCAATCCTGACGTCTACATCAAAGCCGCGGCTGCAATTGGCCTTGCACCCAAACAATGCATCGTCTTGGAAGATTCTCTGGCGGGTGTGCAGGCCGGAAAATCGGCGGGTTGCAAAGTAATCGGCATCACCACCACACACAGCCGGGAAGAACTCGATGCCTGCGATCTCGTAGTGGATGACTTTGTTGGTTTGGGAATGAAGGAGTTGCGGGATATTTTTCGTTTTTAAAGGGGAAAATGGCTGTTCGATATGAGCAAAAATTCTGCGATAATCTGAGTAACTTAAATACCTCCTTGAAATCTACAGAAGCGCTCCAGGAAGCAGCCCTGACGTATCAATTCCGATAAGGCACGAGTACCCCCAAACGTACATCACCCCATGTGGGTATTTTTGATATATACCCCAAAGTGGTCTTTTCTAACCAACCCCCGCATCCTACTTTTGAATCGTAACAAAAAGACATAGATCAATAAAAACAACGGGCCATGAATAATCGAACGAAACACAATCCATCAAAGAATTTTAACTGGAATTTGCCATTTTACGGAACTGCTTTTGCATTGGTGATTTTTCTGGTATCTGGCTGTTTTTCTGGTATTTCAGCGCAAGACGACGCCATGGCAGATGGTGCGAAAGGAAATTTGATTTTCCTCGAATATGCTGAAACACTTACGCCAGCAATTACATTGAAGGCTTCAAATACCAAAGCTGTATTTAACGGCGACAGGGAATTTTCTAATATAAATCAGTTTATTACTGCCCATCTTGAATTTCCTGAAGAAGCCATTGGAACTGGAATCTACGGAAAGGTAAATGTCCGTTTCGAGATTTTGAAAAATGGAGAAATAGGAGAAATCACCATTCTTGAATCGCCAGGGAAGATGTTTGATACGGCTGTCTCCAACTTGCTGGCCCAAATGCCTGCCTTTATTCCGGCTTATGAAAACGGTGAGTCTGTAAATTCAATACAACAACTTCAATTGAATTTTCGGTTGCAGTAAAACTTTCATAAGAAATTCAAATTTTTGAAGTTCATTGATGAATATCATTGCAGTGCTCTAGATATTTGTAGCGGAAGTTTGGAATCGGTAAATGCCGATTGCGTTTTATGAACGAAAACACAGCCTGACCAATGCGTCGGCTGTGTTTTTCGCTTTGCACAATGTGTATATTTGACTTTTTAACCAATCAATTATGCTCAACGATTTTCCCGCTTTCCAATAAACCATCATGTACATACGATCCAAGCTACATTTTTCCAATTGGGGTTTCGCGCGATCTGTTGGATTTTGGCTCATTTGTATGTTTTTTAGTGCAGCGCTTTCCGGTCAGGACTACAGAAGCGATAATTGGCAGGTTAAAGATGGGCTTCCGCAAAATACGGTATCGGAAATTATTCAAACCCGCGACGGTTATATCTGGATAGGAACGGAAGGCGGGCTGTCTCGATTTGACGGAGTTCGATTTACAAACTTCGACGTGCA
>JBBSDD010000005.1:0-18425 GCA_038249755.1 Flavobacteriales bacterium
TCTGAAAATTGATCACTCCTCGTTTCGATAAACTGTTGTCTTTCACGAACCCGCTCAAAGTGATCACTGGTCCGCCGAGGCTGAGATGGGCATCCACAGCATGGAGAATATTTTTCGATTCGCCGGAAGAACTGATGGCTACCAGAATATCGCCGGGCTGAAAGCTGAATTGAACCCACTCTTTCATGGCGTTTTCGTACCCGTAGTCGTTTGCAAAGCAGGTGATTAGCGCAGCATCGGTAAAGCTGAGTGTCTGCTTTCGCGCTATTTTCATGAAGTCTTCCATCATGTGGCTACAGATGGAATTGGAACCGCCGTTGCCGATGAAAATGATGCGTTTGGCAGGTTTCAGCAAATCCACAGCCGCCGAAATGGATTTTTTGATCTCCGGAGAGTCGAAAAAATCGTTGAAAGCGGATTTATATAAATCGATCTGCATGTTGAAGCAATTTTTGTTTGGTCACAGCCTGCTCATTGCAAAGCCATGTGCACGAAAGGCTTGCTGCCAATGCCGGAACCAGCATGATGTCATTGATATCGTCAAAACGCAGCTCTGATGCCAACGCCGCAAATGTATAAAATGTGTCACCCGCCCCAATGGTATCCACCACCTCACTGCGAAACATGGGCTGGCTCACATAATTTTGGCCATCGTAGTAGACCGAACCACCTTTGCCAAGTGTGAGAAACAATTTCTCGGCGCCTATTTCATAATTGTACAATTCGCGGATAGCCTCTTTGCTGCTAAATTTTGTTTTCCGATTCAGTTGAAGGCTCGCTTCACGCAAATCAAGACAGGCGCTCTTTTTGGGATACGATTTCCATTTCGACATCCTGTTGTACCCGAAATTATTGCTGTTGGTTTGTGTCATAAAATGAAACTTACCGTTTACCTGCAATTTGTCGCAAAACCCGTGTCCGAAGTCCGCCACGATTACAACGTCGAAGTCTCGTGCATCAATATCGAGCGGTCCGAAATTGCGCTGGTCAAAACGGTTCATTTCCACGTGTTTTTTTTGGTCATCCTTATCGATCAATCGCGTTTTTACAATTTCGTTTTCGTCGTTGGAGATCAGGGTGACTTTCTTTACAAAATCTTCGAGGTGGCTGGCGATGGCTGCTGCGCCACCTTTTTGCACCTGTTTGTAAGAATCCTCATCCGCATATCTAAACACAGGGCAAAACGACTTCATGCTTTGGCCTTCGTATTTCACTTCGATGAATTCATCAATGATTGTTTCGCCAATGACGCAGACCTTCATATCTGCAACCTTTTCCAGGAAATCAATCACTTTGCCGCGGAGATGGCTCATTTAATCGGATTGAGCTTGTTGAGGAAACGGCTTACAAATGACTTTCTTGGCAAACTCCAGACTTTTAACGGGCCTTCATTTTTCAGCCAGATATCCTTCAACTGCTCGTGAAGCGGATTTGCTTCAAAAGGAAAATGGTGCTTCCAAACACCGAAACGCGGAAGATAAAAAGGAAAAGTGTTTTGATAATCGTCCGAACCTCCAGCCGAACGCGAACGCGGACTCAAGACCCTGAGATATAATGGGTTTTTAATATTGGCGTACCGAACATTTTTTCCGGTATAATAAAGATGCCAGGCTTTGCTGTGATCACAGGCAAAAAGAAAATTGGTTTCATCGGCGAGGTTCGAACCACCAAGGGCGCGAACTTTCTGAAGCGCATGTTCCATTTTGTGAATGGCCGTATTGGGAATCCAGGGTCGCTCCTGCGCACTGCATCTTCCGCTGCTCAGGTCGTAAAACCAGTGCAACTTATCTGCAAAACAATCAAAACCCGCAACGCCTGCCATCTCATCAAAAACAGCAGGATTGATCAGGTCATCGTCATCCAGGCGCACCAGATAGCGTGCGATTCCGCGGTTTTTCTCCAACAAAAATCCAGCTTCGTAAAGTTTATCTTCCTTGGATCGACTGGACGTATGAATGGCTTCAAAGTCGGCGATATCAGTTGTTTTCGCGCCGAGTAGCCAAACCTTTTTCGAAGCTTTCAACTTTTGAAGTTGCTGAAAACAAAGCCGTCGCAATTCCCGTCGGGTTTCATTGCTGGCCGAGTCGGGTGTGAGTGGTATTACAAAAAGGTAGTCTACTGTCATGAAAAAGGTCGTGCGGCGGCAAAGTTCTTAATTTCATTCAGATCGAAGGCATAATTCAGGGGTTCGTCTGTGAGATTCGCACGAAATCGGATGGTATCGATGAGCCCTTTGATGGGCGGAGGGCCATTGAAAATGATGAGAACCGGTGTTTTAGCATAAGCGCCGATATGTACCGCTCCGGAATGTTGGGTGACGATAAGCCGCGCTTCTGAGCAATACTTCAAGGTGGTGGCATTGTCGGCTGAAATTTTGAGTTCGATATTTCCTTCCGAAAATACTTCGGCACTTAATGACGGGTGACCAACAAGATAAACCTTGTCAAAAAACGGAGAAAGCTTTCTCGCCACTTTCATATAATCCCACGCCCCGCCGTTGTTGGGACTTACTTCAGCGCCTTTTTTTCTGGGAAAAATAACACAGCTATTGGTTTTATCGGAAGCGTATACTTTAGAAATATCATAAATAGCTTGACGGCCCTCCAATTGCCAGTTGCGAAAAACGAACCAGTACAAGTCGGCATCTGAAATATCAAGAAATGGCTTCCCGGAATCAAGAGCGACCGCAGTAAACCGATCGATTTCGGCTTGAACATCAGCTGGTGGTTGGGTCTCGTTGGTAAGTGGTTTTACTTCCGTAAAAAAATCGCGAAGCGGAAACCAGGTTTCGATGATGTCGCGTCCTTCCGGGTCTACGAGAAAAGGCTTGTGCAGCTCCATGCCGCAATAATGTATGCGCACACCAAGTTGGTGCAAATGCACGAGAAAAGGCAGATTGTGCAGGAGAAAATGACCGAATTCTCCTTTAAAAGGTCCAAAAAAACACTCCTTTTCTGCCAAAGCCATGGAATAAAATTCTTCAAGCTTGAGCTTTGCACGTTTTACGATGAAGTGATATTTCGCCCTGCCTTTCCAGTTGAGCGTGCGCTTTCCGTAAGCCACTGTTGTTGCCTCGAGTGGATAAATAAGCGGCAGCTCCAATTCTCTCACTCCCATATGTTCCAAAATCTCTGTCATCAAAAAACTATCACTTCTTTTCAGGTTGCTTGCGCAAAAATATGGAATCGGCAGGAGGTACGCGTAAGAATAAGTGTCAATTCAAGCCAATTTCCACGCTGCGAACCAACTAATGATGCTTGTGGAAATCTGCCGGAGCCTTGCAAAGGGTTGTGGATGGGTAAAAAATGAGATCTCCCAGTTTTGCTCTGTAACGGGTTTCTTTTTTCGACTGCCACTTCGGAAAATGATTCCAGAACATATTGTGCTTGAACCGCACATAGGCCATTCCCAATACATATTCGGCCTGGGACACAAGGGCTTCGCGATGGGCAATCATCCAGATTTTCAGGCCCTCCCCGCTCTCGATTCGGGGTTCACCTTGCATGTGCCATCGCATCATTTGGGCAATATCGAGCAGATATCTGGCGATCAAAAGTTTTTTTTCAGGAGTGAATTTGTTCCTGTCACGGAGCAGGGTCAGGTGATTTTCCAACATGTGAACCCGCTGACGGAGGCCTTCCAGACTGTGGGAGTTTTGGCGGGACAGACTTTCGGTTTCCAGTCGATAGTCCACGTTTGGTTTCACATGCAGGTATCTATAGGCATCCGTTTCCAGCATCATTCGAATGTGAAAATCAGCATCCTGCTGGGAAATAAGCGCGGTGTCGAAACCATTTTGGCGCTGGAGAAAGGAAGTTTTCCAAATCGGGCCGCTGATTAACCAGGGTTGATCGCGCGCCAGAAACCGGTCCAGATCAGATTCAGATTTGGGAATATTGGTTATTAGGTCTTTGTCGCCGGGTACTTTCCAAAAAACGGCCATCGGAAAAGCCAGGAAATCGAGTGTTGGATTTGCCTCAAAGAGTTTCACGCGTTCTATAAGACATTCCGGTGCCATCCAGTCGTCGCTATCCAAAAAAATCACATATTTCCCGGTGGCTTTCCGGATACCGATATTGCGGGCCACGCCGCCCCCACTTTGCATTTTCGGGGTGGTGAAAAATCTGATTTTCGAATTATTAGCGGCCAGGTTTTGGGCAAAAATCCCACTCGCATCTATAGAGTGATCATCAATAAACATCAGTTCCCATTCACCATAACTTTGCGCCAGCACTGAGTTTACCGCAATTTCAGCAAATCCACCCTTGTTGAAGTTGGGCATGATGATCGAAACTTTAGGATTTTCCGGGGGCATAAAAATCCATGTGTTTTTTCACCGGTAGTTTAAAGGTGAGTCGCAGGTGATATTGCAAATATTTGCTTTTTCGCAAAACTGGAAAACCAAACCAGAGTCGCAGGGCGTCGCGAATTTGCGTAAACTTTTGATTGATCCGATTGGAGGTTTTTTGTGCGGCATCGAGCTCATAGCGGTACTTGAGATACACGCGCAAAATCTCTTCACACATGCGGAAAGGCATTTGATGGTCGCGAAACCATTTCAGCGATTCCAGCGCCATCAATGGTTTGTGGATGCGCATTCTTGTTTCATCCGTTGAGCAATTGTTCAGATGAATGCGGCGCATTGCGACCGGAGAAATTATGTCGCCTGGTGATAGAAATGCGGCGGCGGTGAGCCGGAGAAAAAACTCTGTATCCTCCCCAATTCCCAGGTTTTCGTTGAAATTACCCAATCGCGTGAAAACCTCCCGCCGCAAGGTGAGACCGCTGATGTGAAAATATCCCTGTTTGCCGACCGGACTGATTCCGTAAAACAATTCCTCTGAAGTGAAAACCTTATGGACAGTGGTGAGGATGGGTTTGTTCGCGGCATTTTCTCCGGGCATGGTTCCGATGGCTTCGTATACCCCTTCGGTTTCCGGTTGGTTGGTGAAAATCGCTTTGGCGGAATGAAAACGATGCGGAAGATAGATATCGTCCGCATCGAGAAATGCAATGAATGGAGATGTAGATCGCGCGATACCCAGATTGCGGGAAGCGGAGGGACCGAGATTTTTGTTAGATGGATGGGTGAATAATTTTATTTTCCCGGCGTTTTTGGAAAGTCTTTTACAAATTTCCAGACTTCCGTCAGCCGATCCATCTTCCACCAGGATGATTTCTTCCACATCTTCTAAAACGCTTGCGGAAGTCACAGCCATTTCCAGGAATGGTGCTGCATTATAAACAGGAATGACGAGTGCAATCTTGAAGTCCATCGGTTCAAAGATATGCGGAATGTCGCGTTTGGTGAAAAACAAGTATTTTTGACCTCTTCTGGTTTGAACGGATTCACAGACTTCGGGCCTGGCAAATTCTTTCCTTCAGCGGCTTTACTTTCATAGACATTGGATGAGATCACCTGTTTTTTGTATTGGTCCGAATAAGTCGGGTACCACTTCACTTGAGGCGTTTTTCAAACATCACGGGTACATCTGCGGAAATCAGATTCGGGGAGAAAACCTCATCCCCGCGTATGCCCGGGGTCAATGGGAGCCCATTTTGGAACTGGCATCCACCGCCGAATTTTTTCAGGACGTTCCTTTTTCGACCGCAGATGTTTATCCATATCTCGACCAACATTTTCCGGAAGGGAAGTATATCCTAACCAAACGGAAATCGGCTGCCGTGTGGGTTGATTCGCTCACCAAATTTCACAGCCAGAAATTCGGAACTGGTGGTCAGGTGCCCTCCCCGGCCGAATTGAAAGCCGCAACATACCGCTATCCGGGTTACATGTTTGAGAGTATGCAGGCCATTTTCAAAACCCCGGAAAACGATATGTACAACCGGGAAAAATTAGTAAAATGGTATGACGACCATCTCACCAATGCCCAAAAATATTTTGCAGGAAGGCCTGATTTTCTCGAAGTTGACATATCAGAAGTTGAGGCTGCTCAAAAAATTGCCACATTTGTTGGCTGGAACCGTGTAAAACATCCCATGCCACACCTGAACAAAACCGAAAATTGAACATCCCTCATTGCAAGCCATTCTTCCCGCCGGTGGAAGAATATAAGGCGAAAATAGATCTGATCTGGCAAAATGGATGGCTTACCAATCAAGGTCCACTGGTCGTGGAGTTTGAAGAAAAAATCGCTGCTTATTTCGGGTTGAAGCATGTTTCTTTCGTGAGCAGTGGCACCATGGGATTGCAATGCGCATTACGCTCGCTGGGCGGGTCGGGCGAAATAATTACAACGCCTTTCAGCTACGTGGCCACTTCGAGCGCCGTATTTTGGGAAGGATTTAAACCGGTATTTGCAGATATTGATCCGATTACGCTTGGCCTTGATGCCGCCCTTGTAGAGCAGAAAATCACGCCGCAAACACGGGCCATTCTGGCCACCCATGTGTACGGCATTCCGGCGTCGGTCGAAGCCTTGCAAAACCTTGCGGAAAAATATAATATACGGCTGATTTTCGATGCGGCACATGCTTTCGGCACGCGTTACAAAGACAGAAGTCTGCTGGACTATGGAGACATGGCGGTGTTGAGTTTACACGCCACCAAATTATTCCACACAGCCAATGGGGGTCTTGTGGTTTGCAAATCAGCAGAAGCCAAAAAGAAAATTGACAGCCTGAAAAATTTCGGTCATAACGGCCCAAATAACTTTGATGGTCCCGGTATCAATGGCAAAAATTCAGAACTGCACGCCGCTCTGGGATTGTGCAATCTCCAATACGCGGATGATTTGCTTGCCCAAAGACAGTTGCAATGGACCGCTTATAAAGTGATGTTAAACAAAGTTCTCTCAGACATGAACTTCATTTTGATCGGGGAAGAAACCATTCACAACGGCGCTTATTTTCCGATTTTGAATCTCGATTCAGGGACAACCGACCGAATTATAAATAGATGCAACGAAGCCCAAATCGAAATTCGCAGGTACTTCAGCCCCAGCCTGAATCAAATTGACTACCTCAAAGGAGATTCGTGTCCGGTGTCGGAAAGACTTGCGAAAAATGTCATTTGCCTTCCCCTGTTTCACAACCTGACTCCGGCCGATCAGGAGCAAATCGTGCAGATTGTGACCTCTTGTCTGACATGATAGAGTTGAGGGGTATTTCCGTTTTGGTCATCACGTATAACCACGAAAAGTTTATAGACGAATGTCTGGCGGGCATTGTCATGCAAAAGGGCATTGACCTGATGGAAATCGTGGTTGCGGACGATTGTTCCACGGATGAGACCCGGGCTATATTGCAAGCCTGGCAAGCAAAAGATCCCCGGATAAAGTTGATTCTGAATGAAAAAAACCTTGGCGTAGCAAGAAATTTCGTGAAAGGCTTTCGTGCCTGTCAACACAAATATGTGGCCTTCTGCGAAGGTGATGATTTCTGGATCGATCCCGACAAACTCCGAAAACAACTGTTTGAATTTGCTATCGATTCAACTGTAAGTTTGGTTTACACCAATTACCACAAAATGGACGAAAACCGGGAATTGTTACAGAAATCAGTTCTAAAAGACCAGCCTATCAAATTCAAAATCGAAGACCTGATCATGTCGCACGGTCCGCGCACCAATACCGTGATGCTGAAACGCTCTGTTATTCCTGAAAATTTGCCCGCATCTTTCTTCAGCGTTTTGAATCCCGATGATTTCATTTTCGCGTATGCCCTGACGCAGGGATATGGGAAGTTTTGCGATTTTGCCGGAAGCGTATACCGTTTACACGGCGGCGGAATCTGGTCATCTCTGGAAAAAACCGAGCAGAAGATGATCCGCTATACCACGCGGCTTGCTTTGCTACGCTCCCTGAAACCTGATCAATGGCGCTCGCACATGGATGAAATCATGCGTCTGTTTCACACTGAAATGAGCCGTGCATTTGTAACCGACCGGGCACTGTACGCGAAGTATTCGGGAAAACTCAGTGCTTACCATAAAAACCTGATCAGGCTGCGGGCTGGATGGGGGCGGTTGCGCAAATACAGAAGATGAAGAATAGGCGTAAGGCGAGGAAGGCGTAAGGAGTAAGGCATAAGGTGTAAGGTGTAAGGCGTAAGGCGTAAGGTGGAAGGCATAAGGCGTAAGGCATAAGATGTAAGGCGTAAGGCGTTGGGCGTAAGACGTAAGGCTTAGGACATAAGCAATAACTTCCCTTCGGTCGGGCAAAGGGAAATTGGCAGTCTTAAGCTAAGGACAAGACCTAACGATCATTTTCCCCGGGTGGAGAAATTGGTTGAAATTGGCTCAGGAGTGAAACGGGATATAGGCGACATTCTCCTTTCAAGATATGCTTGTTTAAAATGTCTTTCTGTACGAACGTTTTCTACTTGGAAATCACAAATACATTTGTTTTTTTCAAAAAATTAAATTGAATGAAGTAGGTCAACACACTCAAATGGCTGAGCAAGAATGTTCAATATCAAGAAGTGAAACGCGGATATTGGACTTTATGGACAGGCACTAAACAACAATCACATCAACTTTTTATTCCAAATAAATTGGGGCAGCAAATAACTGCGTGTGGTTCCCATCCAATCTCCTGGGCTTCGCGCAGCGGTGACAAATGATACTTTGAATAAATCCTCAAGCCGCAGAATGGTGGTATTTCTGTCGGCCACAATGAGCAGGCTGAAGCGATAACTGCCTTGGTTGAAAAACCGCGGTGGTATCTGACAGGAGAAAGACAACTGGCCGGAGGTGATATTTTCCTTTGTGTCGTTTTCGAAGAGTGTACTGGAAGCCGCTAAAAAGGCACCATCTTCGCTGTGAATCTGGAGGGTGCAATCGAGGGTTCTGTTCGGGTTTTTATTCGTCAGTTCTATTTCAATATTTACCGCATCGGTGATCGAAAATGGTTCATTGATTGCTTTGTTCTCCGCGCGTATTTCTGCCCGACGCACGAAGACTTCTTCCGTTTGATCGCCCCGTTTTTCCCAGGTTATGAGCCGGCTGCTGGCATCTTGATTATATCCCAAATACCTCGAAATGGCATCATCCACATCGCCGTCGAAAACCAAACGGCCCTGATCGAAAACCACACACCGCGAGCAAAGGGTTTTGATAGAAGCCATGTTGTGGCTCACGAAAAGCACGGTGCGTTTTCCGCCAGACGAAACGGCCCGCATCCGGTCGATTGCTTTTTTCTGAAATTCGACATCACCCACGGCGAGAACCTCATCGACAATGAGGATTTCCGGTTCGAGAAAGGCCGCCACAGAAAATCCAAGGCGTACTTTCATTCCACTCGAATATCTCTTGATGGGTGTGTCGAGAAATGTGCGGCACCCCGAAAAGTCAACAATTTCTTCAAAACGGCTTTCAATCTCCTGACGCGACATACCGAGAATGGCCCCATTTAAATAAATATTCTCCCGTCCGGAGAGTTCAGGGTGCATGCCGGTGCCCACTTCGAGCAAACTTGCGATGCGACCGCGCGCTCTTACGGTGCCTTCTGTGGGCTGTGTAACCCGCGATAACAATTTGAGCAAGGTGGATTTCCCGGCGCCATTTCGGCCGATGATGCCCAGCACTTCACCTTTATTTACTGAGAGATGGATATCGCGCAGTGCCCAAATAAAATCCTTTTGCTCGTTGGTCAATGGGATTTCTGCGGACACTTTTTCCTTTTCGCGAAAGCGGGACAAAAATTCCTGAAAATCGTGTGACAATGTGCCAGTGCCTATTTTGCCCAACTGGTATTTTTTACCGAGATTTTTTATTTCGAGTACGATCTGGTTTGCAGCCATCAGATGGTATCTATAAAGTTTTTTTCGGTTCGGCTGAAAACCACCAATCCGATGGAAACCAAAACAAGTCCAAAAATCAGACTGTAAGCCAAATAGGCAAAAGAAAAAACCCCGGTTCCCAAAAAAGAAAATTTGATGGCTTCGAGTACGGAAGTCATGGGGTTCAAGAGCAAAACGGTGCGCAACCTGCCCTCCGCGAGGCTCAATGGATAAAGGATTGGAGAGAGGTACATCAAAAGCTGAATGATCGTGTCGAGCAAAAATTTGAGATCGCGGTATTTGGTGGTGAGTGAAGTGACAATGAGCCCCGCCCCCAGCCCGAGCAGCGCCATAATAAGCAAGTACAGCGGCAAGAAAATCAATGCAGAGGTCAATCCAATGCCATAACCAGCGAAATAATAGTCGGCCCACAAGAGGGCAAAAAGCAGAAATTGGATCGCGAGTTTCACGCCGTTTGAAAGCAAAACGCTGAGCGGTAGCACGAGTCTGGGGAAATAGACCTTTCCAAAAATGTGTTGGTTTTCAAGAAATGTTTCTGCCGTTTTTTTCCAGCTTCCCGCAAAATATTCCCAAAAAATAAGGCTTGTAAGATAAAACAGGATGGGTGGAATTCCATCTGTCGGGATTTTGACGACGCGCCCAAAAATGACATAAAAAATGAAAACCCTGAGCAGGGGTTGGATAAAAAACCACAGGGGTCCGAGGATGGTTTGTTTATAAAAGGTGACAAAATCCCTTTTTACGAAAAGGAAAAGTAAATCCTTATACCGCCATACATCGCGGAGATTGTTTGAAATATTGATACCTGCAGGTTCTATGACAACATCCCATGGGGATTCATCGTGTTCTCGCAGGTCGATTTTCATTTTTTCCGTTTTGGGTCACCACCTCCGTAGCCATAGCTGTAACCATACCCATAGTCGTATCCATAACCGTAGCGATAGCCGTATTTATTGTAATAATACCGCCACTTTTTCGACTTGATGTTATTCATCACCAACGCGATATCTTTTAGTCGATTGGTCTCTATGAGCTCTTCCAAAAACTTCACCCCGTTTTTTGTGGCTTTGTCTGTATTCATTACGAAAAGGCCCACATCTACCAGGCGCATCAATACCATAGAATCCGAAATAAGCATGATCGGCGGGGTATCGACAATGACCAAATCATATAACTCTTTGAGCTCGCTCAATAGTTTTTCCACCTTTGGACTGAGTACGAGCTCCGAGGCATTGGGAGGAACCGGACCTGCGGTAATCACATCAAAATTTTCAAATCCAGAGGGTTGTATTATTTGCTCCAGGCTATCTCTGCCGATAATAAATGTGGAAAGTCCTTTGTCATTTTTGAGATTTAAAGCTTGATGCACTTTCGGTTTGTGCATATCAAAGTCGAGTAAGAGCACCCGTTTGTGCCCGCTGGCAATAATAGCCGACGTGTTTACCGAGCAAAAAGTTTTTCCCTCGCCAGGATGGAGAGAGGTCAGCAGAAGAAGTTTATTGTCACTTCCCTTGCCGAAGTACTGGAGGTTGGTACGAAGGCTCCTGAACGATTCCGCCACATTTGATCTGGAATTGGCCGTAACCACGAGCCTCTCTTCATCCTTTCCATCAAATCTGGGAATGCCGCCAATAACCGGAAGTGCGGTAATCTGCTTGAGTTCGCGTGTGTTTTGAATCCGATCAAAAAATGCTGTGCGGATGAAGGCCACAATCAGCGCCACAATAAATCCGATCGCCAGAAAGTAATAGACAACTTGCGATTTATTGGGTCCCACTACGCCCACCGTTCGGGCTACTTCGATTACACTTACCTGCGGAACGATCGCCGCTTTTGCGATGACGGTATTTGCTTTTTTTTCCAGCAGGTAAACGTACATTTCTTCATTGACGCTGAGAATCCGCTGAATGTTGAGGATGGCTCTTTCCGACTCAGGTAATTGGCGCAATTTGCTTTCATAATAACGGATTTCTCTGTTGCTATCTTCAATTTTGTCGCCAATGGCCTTGCGGAGGTTTGTGATATATGTCAGAATATTCGCCCGCATCGTTTGAATGGCGAGCGATGATCGCGCGGCCATGGGACTTTCATTTTTAATATCGTAAGCCGATTGGGTGCGCTGCACTTCCATATTGTACAACTCGGTCAGAGAAGAACGCAGAAATTCATCTTCTGTGATGTAGAGCGATGGAGGCAAAAGCCTTTCATCATCTTTGGTTATCAAATATTCTTCCAGTGATTTTAGCGATTCCAGATTGAGCATGAGCAATCGTTTATCAGACTCAAACTCCAACAACTTTTCAAAAAAGTCTGACTGCTCTCTTGAAAGGTCGAGAATATCTTTTTGCGCCTTGTAAGTTTCCAGATTGGTCTCAATGGAATCCAGAATACCCGTCACACCCGTTAACTGTCTGTCGATATAATCCAGTGTGGACTCATTTAATTCAATCTGCGACTGAATGGAATAATTAATATATGTGCTCGAAAGCGTATCGAGAAACATTTTGGCTTTAATGGCCAACTCATCCTCCACCGAAATTTCTATTATACTTGTCTCATCTGCGTTGTAAATGGTCAGAGCCGATTTATATTTTTCGATGAGGTAAAGACGGCTATTGACCACAAATCTGTAATTGTTTTCCATCAAACGACGGAAAGTCTCGTCATTCAAATACTTGTTGCGCTCGACGCGAAGCATATACTCGTTTTCAATAATGTCTTCGTCAAAGCGGTGCGTGCGCTCTACGGTGGTGGTGCCATAGGGGAAAGTCAGCACAAATCGCTCCTTGTCGAGGATTTTGATATCGCAGGGGGTGCCGTAAAGCAATTGCCCGTCTGCATCATAGAGATTTATATTTACTGAAAACGCATCTACGAATGGGATTTCGGTGGTTTTTACCCGACCAACGATATAATAGGAAACCTGAAAATCGAGCTTGTCGAGGGTTCGTGAAATCAAATCATGGGATTGAAGGATTCTGATCTGATTGGTGAGTTCATTAAAATTCTTTCCGAATCCGGTTAATCCCTGATAAATCTGATTTTGGTATTCGTAACCGGAACCGGATCCGGAATTGAGCAATAATTCAGTTCTCGCGCCGTATTCGTCGGGCAGTCGATGCACAAACAAATAGGCAAGAATACCCGCCAGTAAAGGAAAAATCAAAATAATGAGCCAATTTCGAGATACGAATTTCCAAACGAGGAGAATGTCTTCGGTATCTATGATGTTGCTCTTCTTTTCAGCCATACGAGCTCAAAGTAAAAGCACAAAGGTAAAATTTCGCAGATGTTAGCGGATATTACTTTGTGAATGGGTGCGGAGTAGGGAGTTCGTAATGGGGAGTGTGGGAATGGGGAGTGCGGAGTGGGGACTTCGCAATAGGCAATTTGCAGAAGGCAATCGGCAACCGAGTGAGGCACGAACGAGCTCATGAGCACCGCTGCAAGCGAACACTGCGAATAATTAGCAAAATGCACTTAGCAATCGGCAATTGAGTGAATGGAGAATAGAAAATCTGTGGTCAACTTTGTACTTAATACTTTGTACGTTGTACGTTGTACTTCATACTTTGTACGTTGTACTTAATACTTTGTACGTTGTACTTCATACTTTGTACTTCAATCAGGAAATGGAATTCCGAACACGCAGCGTGTAATTTCTCAGAGCCCTGTTGAGATCGATTCCATCTTTCTCAATTTGCGTGCGAATTTCGCGCGCAGCCATGATGTGTGTGAGCTGTTCACCTTCGTCGTCTCCTTCTATCTGAATGGCCGGTTTTTCTTCATTTAGAATGGCTTCCTCGGCAGCATCCAGCTCCTTGATGCTGTGCTGGGAAGCAATAAGTTTGATTACGGGAATTTTCATTTCAATTGAGTTGTTCGAGCATTTTGATCACATTCTCTTTTTTGCTGGTGGCGCTGCCCTCCACCATTTCTCCATTTCTGAAAATGGCAAAAAATGGAAGGTTATCTACACCGGCAGATTTCCGCGCCAACTCATTGGTTTCTGCGTTCACTTCAAGAAATGCGATTTCGGTAAAACTTTCATCATCCGAGAGACGGCGATATTTTGGAGCGATTAATTTGCATGAACCACACCAATCGGCAAAGTATTTTACCACCACCTTTTCGTTTGATTCCAGTTTTGCATTCCACTCCTGATCAGTTACCAATTCTACTGCCATTGTCTTCGTTTTAGGGTACAAAAGTAGCGCGCTTCCGCGGAATAGAACGGTTTTTCGAATAGCTATTCTCTATGGGTTAATTGTCCTTTTGCAATTCCGTTTTTGCCCTGTTCCAGTATACGTCCATTTCGTCAAGCGACATGGCGCCGAGTTCCTTTCCGTCCTTTAAAGATTCTCTTTCGAGAAATTGAAACCGTTTGATGAATTTGCGGTTGGTGCGTTCAAGTGCATCATCTGGATTGATATTCAAAAATCGCGCGTAATTGATCAGCGAAAACAACACATCTCCAAATTCTTCCTCGATTTTGTCGGACCCGCTATCCACTTCTGCCTTGAGTTCGGAAATTTCTTCCTGCACCTTTTCCCATACCTGCCCCGCATGGTCCCAGTCGAAACCCACTCCCCGCGCCTTGTCCTGAATGCGGCTCGCTTTCACCAACGAGGGAAGTGATTTTGGGACACCTTCCAGTACCGATTTATTGCCTTCTTTCAATTTGAGTTTTTCCCAGTTGGCTTTTACTTCTTCCTCGCCAGAGACCACCACGTCTCCATAAATGTGCGGATGCCGGCTGATCAGTTTTTCGCAAACACCGTGGAGCACATCCGCGATGTCAAAAGCACCTGATTCACTTCCTATTTTGCTGTAGAATACAAGATGCAGCATGATATCACCAAGTTCCTTTTTTATTTCATTTAAGTCGCCGTCGATGATCGCATCCGAGAGTTCGTATGTTTCCTCGATGGTGAGGTGGCGCAATGATTCCATGGTCTGCTTCATATCCCAGGGGCATTTGGCGCGGAGTTCATCCATAATGACGAGCAGGCGCTCAAATGCTTTCAGTTTATCTTGCATAGCAATTTAATTTTCGTCAAAATTAGGCATTTTGAAATCGGGTTTTGGTTCACATCAACTCCTTACCATATGTCACGAATACCTATTTTAGCCGGGTGAAAAAACGGCTCTGCTGCTTTCTGATATTGCTGTGTACCCTGCCATCGAAAGCGCAGGAAGTGGCGCCAATTTGGCAATTTTCGGCAGGACCCGCAGCTGGATTTCTGATGCCGCATCACAATGACATGCACTACCTGATCGATGGGCATATCCGCGGTATAGACCTCAACATTATGCGGCACACCCTCGGAAATCGGGATTGGCATCACTGGTATAATTTTCCGACATGGGGTGTAAATATTACCGCATTAAATCTCGCTTCACCACATTTGGGCTATGGCGTATCAGCCATTTTTAATGCGGATTTTTCGTTGGACAAAACCCGCAAACTTTTTCTGAAAGCCGGAATCGGACCCGGATTTATTGAAAAACCTTTTGATCAGGATGACAATTTTCAAAACTCAGCCATCGGATCACAATTAAATGCTGCACTCGCTATGGAGTTGCATACGGAGATTCCACTTTCATCCCGCCTGAGTTTGAAACCAGGAATAGCCATCCACCACTTTTCAAATGGCGCATTTAAAATACCCAATTCCGGAATCAATGTCGCTCTGCTAAAATTGGTTGTCGCTTACAACAGTGGACCCCTACCAGAAAGAATCCGGGAAAATCGCGCATTCACCTCTACAAAAGGAGAACTTCACATCGGAACCTCAGCGGGTCTCAAAGAAATACTTCCCATTGGCGGAACGAAGTACCCGGTGGTTAATTTATTCGCGATTTGGCAAAAACGGTTTACGCCAAAATCTGGATTTGGCATCGAAGCCGGCGTAAATTACAACAGTAGTCTGCAATACCGCGAGAAAGAGGGAGGTGGTGGAGCCAGCAATCTGGGATCCGACAACTACCGGGCTTATCTTGCCCTCTCCCATACCCTTCATTTTGATCCGGTGGCTTTCAGAATACAGGCAGGCTCGTATGTTGCTCCAGCTTTTAAGGATGACGGGGTGATATTCTTTCGCTATCACCTGATTTATCAATGGACGAAATTCCAGGTTTTTACCGGCCTGAAATCCCATTTCGCGAAAGCGGATAGCATCGAATTGGGGTTGACTTACCGGATATTATGAAATATAAGTTGCTCATATTTGCCCTGATTTTGATGGGTTGTGCCAAAGAAAACAGATGGGACTGCACGAAATCTTTTGGCGAAGACATTGTAGAAGTAAGGCAAATTCCATCCTTTACCGAAATTTATACCATAGACCGCGTCGACATCATTTACCGGCACAGTGCGTCGTACAGTCTGGAAGTTCGCTTTGGCGAAAATATCATTCACCACATAAAAACAGACGTGGTGGATGGCACTTTACAGATATCGAATGATGCAAAATGCAATTGGGTACGCGATCTGACCAAAACCCCGGAAGTAACCATTTTTGCGCCATCTTTTGATGCCATTGAAAACCGCGGAACCGGCAATATTGATTTTAAGGACACTTTGACCACTGCTCGCTTTGATTACAACCAATGGGACGCGAATGGAAATGTGTTTTTCCTTCTAAACGTGGATGAGGCTCATCTCAACATGCACACAGGCAATTGCCGCGTGGAGGTTTTCGGACGGGCAGGCAACGCCAACCTGTATTCCGCCTGTTCCGGCAGGATGTTCGCGGCAGACTTCACCTCTCCGATCACATTTGTAAATAATTCGTCAATCCAACCCATGGAGATTTACAGCAGCGGATATCTGTACGGTGCCATATATAGCCGGGGAGATATTTTATATAAAGGACAACCGGATCAAATCGATGCTGAAATCCAAGGGAGCGGTGAGATTCGACCGCTTTAACAAAGCTTATTTGCCAGATTTTTAGTTCAGGCGTAACTTTACAGCAAATAAGGTAGCCATGTTACAACTTCTTTTGATCACCATAATCTTGCTGGCGTTGGCTTTTGCCGGAATTGCAATAAAAATTCTGGTCAAAAAGAATGGTCAGTTTTCCGGTACATGCGCCAGCAACAATCCCCTGCTTCAGGAAAAGGGAGCATCTTGCGGTGTTTGTGGGGCACGACCCGATGAGCAGTGCAAAGTTGAAAGTTAAAGGATTTCAAGACGGTCTTTGAGCCCGGGACTTGTATAGGTTTGAATTCCTTCGACTCCCCCATCAAAAATCAAATGCACCTCCAGGTTTTCTTCCGGATGTTTCTTTAAAAAATCCATGGTTTTGTCAACTCCCATGACCATAAAAGCAGTGGCATACGCATCGGCCTCCAAACATTTTTGTGTAAGCACAGTGACGCTAAGTAAATTATGCGCAACCGGAGAAGCCGTAGCAGGGTCTATGGTGTGAGAATATTTCCGACCGTCCTTTTCATAAAATTTTCGATAGGTGCCCGAAGTTGCGAGTGCAGCATTGTCGAGCGGTACGACAGCTGTTAATTCGCGTGTTTCAGCATCTTCCACTGGTCGGTCAATTCCCACCCGCCAAAGTTTCTCCTTTTGATTCAACCCTTTGGTTCTCAATTCTCCGCCAATCTCCACCATATAGTTCTGGATATTTTTACTTTCCAGAAAATCAGCTACCACGTCGACCGAATATCCCTGTGCGTAGCTGTTGACATCCATTTGAATCCCGGGTTTTTTTACAAAATACCAAGACTCTTCTGTGGAATCAGCGGGGAGAATGGAAAAATCGTATGTAACAAGGCTTCGGATAGAATCGAGGTTGATGCCCTCCTTCACCTGACCCCCTTCCGGTCCAAACCCCCAGGCCCGTACCAAAGGCATCACCATGGGATGAAATGCGCCATCTGTCTTTTTCGAGAGTTCGCTTCCGCGAAAAAAAACGTACAGAAAATGTGGATCATCAATGCGGATAGAATCTGCGCGGTTGAAAAGTGAAAGCGTAGAGGAATCCACCCAGGACGAAAGCGACTGATCAATGGCATCGAGAATTGAATCAATTTGGGCTTTTGCGATGGAAACGCTGTCGGGATTGAGGAATTTCACGGAATACGTAGTGCCTTGTGCCTCTCCCGAGATTTGACTTTCGCCACCTGATAGCACATCTCCGGCGTGATTTGATTCATCACAGGAAGCCAAAACCAGTAAACAAATCAGAAAAGAAATTCGTTTTATCATTAGTTTGTAATTTAAAGCGCAACCAATACCTTAGAGCATTGTTACATTTTTGCCTTGAGCGCAAAGTTAAAATCTAAATGAAACACACCACAGAGAATAAAGCCCTCACCCTTGGTGAGCTGAAAAAATCAGGATATCAATCCCTTCCGGTAAAAGACGAGATCAGAAAAAACCTGGTGGCCCGGCTGAAATCCGGCACGCCAGTTTTTGAAGGTGTCCTGGGTTATGAACAAACCGTTTTTCCAGAAGTGGAACGCGCCCTTTTATCACGTCACAATCTCAATTTCCTCGGACTTCGCGGACAGGCAAAAACCCGTATGGCGCGACAGCTGATCCATTTGCTCGACGAATATATTCCGGTGGTGGAGGGCTCTGCCATCAATGACGACCCATTGCATCCCATTTCGCGCTATGCCACCGACCTTATTTCTCAAAA
>JBBSDD010000006.1:0-18233 GCA_038249755.1 Flavobacteriales bacterium
GTTGCCAGTACCCGCCACGAGACAGTGATTGAGCGCAGCGAAGTAATACAGCGTCGTCATACGAAAACGGGCCCTGGTATTGACGAGGCTGAATTCATGCAATTCGGCATTTCCCGCAAAGGGCAAAACATCCATAAAAGCGTTAAAAACGGCTGTGAGCTCAACTTCCTGACACTGCACCCTGGGAAAATTCAAGATGAGTTGATCGATATGCTTCCGGCCGCGGGCCACCTGCGATGCATTCTGATGGATGGGCATCTCGAGACAAATCACTTTCAAACCCGTGCGTGCACATAGTGCGGATGTCACAGCGCTATCAATACCACCGGATACTCCGACTACAAAACCTTTGGCGTCGGCCTTGCTGGCGTAATCTTTTAGCCAATGTACAATATGATTTACAACACGTTTAGAATCCATTCACACAAAACACTTTTTCCCCGAAAGGGTTTTAGAAATATACGCCGGCGTTTAAAGACACGAAATTGGATACAGCTTTTACACGCGAACCATCGTAATATTGGTAATCTTTGTGGAATACATTGTTCAAACCATTGTTCCACTCCAGCGATAAAAAGATGTTGGTCGTTCCTCCCACATTGTATTCAAATCCCGCCTCAAGATGAAGTGCGCCTCGAAAAAGATTGACATTGTCACTAAAATCCACCTCATTTTCAACACGGGTTCCACCATCTGTCATAAAATCCTGGGTATCTGCACTGGCTCTGATATTCAAACCCAGATCAACTCCTACCCGACCGAAATAGCGGATATAGCCAATTTCATTGGTACGAAGCATGAAAGTAGCCGGCACATTGACGTAATTCAACCTGTAAGTTCCATTTCTTTCAAGGGGGATTTCTGCTTCAGTTTGATCGTAGGGGTGGACCATTTTACCACCCGTATTCAACAAAAACAGCCCTGTCGAAAAATAGTAATTCGGGTTGGCACTAAGTCTGAAATCAACATGCAATCCATATTTAATCGTAAATCGTGCACCATCACCATAGATCACATCTGCACTTCCGTCTGGACTAAAAAAACTAAGTAAAGGAGAAAATGACAATCCCATCCTCAAAAGCGGATTGGGGTTGTTTATCTGCGCCGGTGAGGGTGGATCGGCGAGGGTGGTGTCCTGTGCAAGGGACACGAGAGAGGTGCTCAAAAGAAGTAGAGCGGAGAGGAATATGTTTTTCATTACTTTTGTTCAACTAAGGTTGAGCCAAAAGTACGGTTTTTTAAATATGAATTCGGGTCGATCCTTCCTGTTAACATTCTCTCTCATTTTTTGCGCAAGCTGTGAATCTGACCGTTGGACAGCCGATACCGCCCCGATAAGTTACAACGCAAAATTCATCAGACTCGACAAGGCTATATTTCACATCACGCCGGAAGGCGCTGATGATAGTTTGCAGGCAATACGTAAAGAAATCGGCCCTTTTGTCGATACTTACCTCAAAGAAATTGTGCGGGTTGGTGAAGGAGAAAATCCGATGACCGCTTCACTTTTGCTTCGTTTTATTCAGGACCCGGTTTGGCAAGAATTACAAAAAATTATCGAAAATCGCCATCCCGATCTCCATGCCGAAGAGGCAATGTTGGAAAATGCACTCCGGCGCTACGCTGTTTTTTTTGATTTCGATTCGCTACCGCAACTGGTGGCTTATAATTCGGGATTTAATGTGGGTATTTATCCTTCCCGGGAAACACTGGGTGTGGGGTTGGAATGGTACTCCGGAACGGATTTTAGCATTATCAAACGATTGCCACCTGATCTTTTTCCCCAATACAAGCGCGACAAAATGAAGCCGGAATACCTGGCCATCAACGCCCTGAAAGGCTGGTTGATGTTTATGTATCAGGATCTTTCTGATGGAGACGACATGCTGTCGCGGATGATCTTTTCCGGAAAGGTACACTACCTGGCGCAGGTATTGATGGAAAATACTGATGTACAAACCCTTCTGAATTACACGGAAGAACAGGTCCGCTGGAGTGAAGCACAGGAGTATGATATCTGGAAACATTTTGTGGAAAATGACCTTATTTTTACTACAAACCAAGTTGCCATCGGTAAAATGATGAATGACGGTCCTTTTACCTCAGGCATGCCTCCGGAGTCTCCGGGCGGTTTGGGCAATTGGGTGGGCTATCGCATGGTAGAAAGTTATATGAACAAACATCCGGATGCCACCTTGCCGGAATTAATGAGGCTGAATGACAACCAGCGAATACTGAAATCTTACAAACCAGGAAGATGAAAAAAGAGATTAAAAAAAATACCACCATCTTATTAAATGTGGGTCTTGACGACAATCAGGTACCCGTGGACATGCATTGGGAAGCCAGCGATGGCGGCGGAAGTGGCACCTGCAAAGCTTTGATGTTGGCTTTGTGGGATGACAAAGACGAAAATACCATGCGCATCGATCTATGGGACAAGGAGATGAGCATTTACGACATGCAGCGGTTTTTTCATCAGGCCCTGCTCACCATGGGCGATACTTACGAACGCGCCACGGGGCAAAAGGAAATGGCCGTTGAGATGCGCGCTTTCGCGCAAAAATTCGCCGAAAAAATGGGATTGATTGGTTGATTTTTGTACGAAGTATGAGGTACAAGGTATGAAGTACGAGGTATTAAGTGCGAGGTATTAAGTACGAGGTATTGAGTACGAGGTGTTGAGTACGAGGTATTGAGTACGAGGTATTGAGTACAAGGTATTAAGTACAAGGTATTAAGTACAAGGTATTAAGTACAAGGTATTAAGTACGAGGTATTAAGTACAAGGTATGAAGTACAAGGTATTGAGTACAAGGTATTAAGTACGAGGTATTAAGTACAAGGTATTAAGTGCTAAGTATCAGGTACGAGGTATTGAGCACCAGGTATTACATTTCTTAATACTTAATACCTTGTACTTAATACTTAATAATCAATACTCAATACTCAATACTTAATACCTTGTACTTAAGACTTAATACTTATTACGGCTTTTCAAAATCCTGATTCGTTTCCTTAATAAAAGCTAGAATTTCTTCGCGACCGAGGGCTGAATTGGCCGAGGTGATAAATTGTCTCGGAGCCACCTCCCAGGTTTTCAACATTTCTTCAGTGTATTCGGCAATATTTCGCTCCAAAGCGGCCGGTTTCACCTTGTCGGATTTGGTGAAAACCATCACAAAGGGAATTCCTTTTTCACCGAGCCACTCCATAAAACCAAGGTCATTACCCTGAGGCGAATGGCGCACATCGATCAGCACAAATGTGCACATCAGATTTTCGCGGGTCTGCAGGTAAGGATTGATCAGCAGTTTAAATTCATCCCGAAGTGTTTTCGACACCTTGGCGTATCCATATCCCGGTAGGTCGACCAGATACCAGGATGCTTTGCCTTTGTCTTTGGGATATTCGATGGCGAAATGGTTGATCAATTGCGTTTTTCCCGGTCTCCCGGAAGTTTTGGCAAGGTCTTTTCGCGTAAGCAGCATATTGATCAGCGAAGATTTGCCCACATTGCTCCGACCTACAAATGCGTATTCCGGAATGACGGGGTCAGGACATTGGTTGAGCTTACCGCTACTTTTGAGAAATGAAGATATCAGGTGGTCTTCGGCATTCATGCTGCGAAGCTAAAACCTTTTGTCGAGCCAGGCAGAAAGAATGGTGTTGAATTCGTGCGGATGTTCCATCATGGGCGCGTGTCCGCACTTGTCGATCCAAAAAAGTTCGGCATCCGGCATTCCCGCCAAAAATTCTTCCGCAACCTCCGGCGGGGTAATGGTATCATTTTTACCCCAAATCAGACACACCGGCATTTTATAGTTTTTCAGATCCTCGCGCATATTGTTGCGGATAGCCGATTTGGCAAGGGCCAGCACTTTAATGAGTTTGGTACGGTCCTGCACCAGTTGGAAAGTCACTTCCACGAGTTCGTCTGTCACCATTTCCGGGTCGTAAAATGTCACAGCGACTTTTTTACGGATGTACTCCTTGTCTTCCCTTCTGGGAAACGATCCCCCAAACGCATTTTCGTAAAGTCCGGAACTCCCTGTAAGCACGAGTGCTTTCATCCAGTGCGGCTTCGCCTTTGCCGTTACGAGGCCTACGTGTCCGCCAAGAGAATTGCCGAGCAGAATGACATCGTTGAGTTGCTGCTGCTCCATAAAGCCGATGATAAATTCCGACAGATTTTTTACACCTGTTTGCAACAGCGGCAAATCGTAAAGTGGCATCATGGGTACAATGACGCGGTATTTTTTACTGAATTCGCCGATCAATTCCCTGAAGTTGCTCAAGGCCCCAAACAATCCGTGTAGCACCAATATCGGCTGACCTTCACCTTCGTCGATGAATTTATACTTTCCTTTTTCCTTGATTTTTATCTCCATAAACGTGTGCCCGTAGTTTTCAAATATAGGACTTTTGGTACGCGAATAGCCGTTTCATCGAAAAAGACCCGTACACAGGTCTTTGTTAATAAACGAATCTCGGTGATGACTGCCCTTAAAAGGAACCAGAAAAATGGATCTATACAAAATAGACAAAATCGTACCCATTAGATACCGTGGCTATTCTATTCATTGCGGCTTTGGATTACAAATTTTTGAAGTTAGTCCGCAACTGCAGAAGGAAGATTTTACTCATATTTTTTAGAAAGTTTCTCTCCGGACAAATGCCGTCTGTCAAAAATCGCCCCTTCACACCTCTTTGTTCATAAGGTCCTGGCAAGTGCTGATTCCAGAAGTTTTTAACCCTTCTATTTACAAACTCACCCACCACCGATCACCCGATTCATACGCGGCTTTGACCTGTTCACCGCCGAAACTTTTCAACATGGTGGTAAATTATGGGTGAAAGTGGGAGAAAGTGGTAAACATTTTCTACTTTAGCGTTGGTGAAATGCCCCCTTATGCTCAATCTACTCGGAGAATACGACTGTAAACTGGATGCGAAAGGCCGCATGATGTTTCCGGCTGGCCTGAAAAAGCAGCTCCAGGAAGTTGTGCATGAAGGTTTTGTGGTAAACAGAGACATGTTTGACAAGTGTCTTGTGCTCTACCCTTTGCAGCAGTGGAAGGTGGTTTCATCCCAAATTGGACAGCTCAACCGCTTCGTGGAGAAAAACGTGCGATTCATCCGGAAATTCAACAATGGCGCCACTCCTGTGGAATTGGATGCCGCCGGACGCATGTTGCTCCCCGCCTCGCTTTTGGACTATGCGGGCATCGATAAAGACGTAAAAGTGACAGGAAACGGCGATCGCATGGAGATTTGGGACAAAAAAGCATACGTCGCCATGCTAAACGAAGACGTGGATATGGCCAAACTCTCCGAAGAAGTGATGGGGAGGATAAATGACAACAATGAATCCTGATGCTTACCACAATCCCGTGCTGCTGCACGAGAGCGTGGATGCGCTGATCAATGATACGAATGGCGTTTATGTAGACGCCACCTTTGGCGGGGGAGGACATTCCCGCGAAGTTCTTTCCAGATTGAGCACCACGGGTAAATTGATCGGATTTGACCAGGATGAGGATGCAAAGGCAAACGTGCCGGCAGACCCCAGATTTCAATTCGTTCAGGCCAATTTCAGGTTTCTGAAAAACAACCTCCGGTTTTTGGGAATACCCAAAATAGATGGAATGTTGGCTGATCTCGGGGTTTCATCTCATCAGTTTGACGTTCCCGAAAGGGGATTTTCAATCAGAACAGAGGGGAAACTCGATATGCGGATGGGCAAAACCATTCCGCTGACAGCGGGAAAAGTGATCAACTCTTACACCGAAGAGGCCCTGATGCGGATGTTTTGGGATTTCGGCGAACTTAAAGAGTCGCGACGGGTCAGCGCCAAAATCGTGGAGGCCCGGGCGGAAAAACCGATCGAAACCACGCGGGATCTGATCACACTGATAGAACCGTTATCACGTGATCCCAAAACGAACCGGTTTCTGGCCAAAGTTTTTCAGGCTATCCGGATCGAAGTGAATGCCGAGATGAAAGCCCTTGAAGAGCTTTTGGAGCAAAGCGCCGAATTGATTAAACCCGGAGGAAAGTTGGTGGTAATCGCCTACCACTCCCTCGAAGACCGGATGGTGAAGCGATTTATGAAAAACGGAGCAATCAAAGGCCCGCTTGAAAAAGATTTTTACGGCAATCCCCTCAGGCCTTTTACGCCCCTGCCGGGAATGCCCATTGTACCCGAACAAAAAGAGATTGAAAAAAACGGCAGAGCAAGAAGTGCCAAACTGAGAGTAGCCACGAGAAATGAGTAACGCGAATAAAAAGAAAGAAAAAGGGACCAGGAAACCCGGATTTACCCGCGGGGTGAATACCCTGCTCAGCGGGCGCTTTCTGACGCGCGAATACGTGCAGGTCAATCTGCCTTTCATATTCTTCGTCGTGGCAATCATGGTATGTTACATCAGCTACGGATATTTTGCAGAGCGCAATGTCAAAGATATGGTGCAGGCGGAAGCCCAACTCCGCGAGCTCAAGGCGCAAAACCTCTCTATGCACGCCCGCCTGGAGCAGCTCAAGCAACAATCGGCCGTGGCCGAGTCCATTCGCGACCTGGGTCTGGTGGAATCAACAACCCCGCCCACCATCATTCGTGTCACTGATCCCGAAAACGACAACTAGCCGATGGATCAGCGAAAAAATATCATCAACAAGGCCTACATCGTTTACCTTGGCATCTGCCTCTTTTCACTTCTCGTGATTGGCAAAATCGTCGTGATCCAATTTGTGGATGGCGACAAATGGCAGCGCAAGGTGGAACGCCTCACCACCGATCTGAGAGAAATTACACCCGTGCGCGGAAACATCTATGCCGACAATGGCAATATGCTCGCGACCTCTGTTCCCATCTATCAGATCCGGATGGACATGCAGGCCGATGCGCTCACGGAAGAGATATTCATGTCGCACGTTGATTCCCTCTCCTGGCATCTGAGTAAGGTATTTCCCGAACGCACCAAAGAAACCTTTAAGCAAAATCTTAAAAAAGCCTATGCCGACGGCAACCGATACTACCTCGTGAAAGCAGGCGTGGAATACGATCAGGTGCAAAACGCCCAGGAATTTCCGCTTTGGCGAATGGGGCGATACCGCAGCGGCGTGATTTTCGAAAAACAAACCATTCGGCGAAAGCCATACCAGGACATGGCCGGACGAACTGTGGGATATGAGCGTGAAGGCGTGAGACCCGTGGGATTGGAAGGCGCTTACAACCGGGAATTGAGCGGACAGCCTGGAAAACGGTACGAGAAAAGATTGGCCGGAGGAATTTGGATGCCCATCAACAACCACAATGAAGTGGAGCCCGAAGATGGATCGGATATCTACACCACCATTGATGTCAATATCCAGGATGTGGCCACCAATGCCTTGCGGAAACAGTTGAAAAAACACAATGCCCGCCATGGTTGCGCAGTATTGATGGAAGTGAAGACAGGTTATATCAAGGCGATCGCCAACCTCACACTCACGGCCGACAGCACCTACAAAGAAGTGTACAACTATGCCGTGGGTGAAGCCACCGAACCGGGAAGTACTTTCAAACTCGCTTCATTTATGGCGGCTTTTGAAGATGGAAAATTTGATCTGCACGATACAATTGACACCAAAAACGGAAAACAAAGATTTTACGACCGCATCATGCGCGACAGCAATGAGGACGGATATGGCGTCATCGACGTTCTGACCGTTTTTCAAAAATCATCCAACGTTGGGGTATCCCGGCTTATCAATGATCACTACGGTGCAAAACCCCAGGAATTTGTCGATAGACTCTATAAAATGGGACTTGGAAAGTCTTTGGGTCTGGAAATTGGCGGTGAAGGCAAACCGCAACTCAAAGATCCTTCTGACAAAACCTGGTCGGGCGTGACGCTGCCCTGGATGAGCATCGGCTACGAAAGTTTGATGACGCCCATGCAAACGCTCACTTTTTACAACGCTGTAGCCAATAATGGGGTGATGGTAAAACCACTTTTTGTGAAAGAAGTGAGACGCAACGGCGATCTCATGTTTCGAAACGAGCCTGTGGTCCTGAATTCCTCCATCGCATCGCGCGAAACAATTCAAAAAGCACGTCGCATGCTCGAAAGCGTGGTGACCGAAGAGGGCACGGCCTCCAACCTCAGGTTTGGCGCATACAGTATTGCGGGCAAAACCGGTACGGCACAGATCGCCAATTCAAAATACGGCTATAAATACGATCAGGCGGTGAGCTATCAGGCCTCCTTCGTTGGCTATTTCCCAGCAGATGCGCCGGAATATACGTGCATCGTTATTGTAAACGGACCTTCTAACAATGTGTATTACGGCAATCAGGTAGCAGGTCCGGTTTTTAAAGAAATTGCCGATAAAGTTTATGTTCAGCGCTTTGATCTTCAATCGCCTGTAGAGCCGATCATCAATCCACTGGCCGTGCATGTGCCGGTATCCAAAAGCGGGAATGCATCCGACCTGAAAATGATCCTCGGAGAATTAGGAATACCCATTCAGGATCAAAGCGACGACTACAATTGGGTGACTACGAAAACCGGAGCTGAGGAAGTGGCGCTTGAGCGCCGCACCATCACACCCGACCGCGTACCCAATGTGGTGGGCATGGGACTTCGCGATGCTTTGCATCTATTGGAAACTTCCGGAATGAAAGTGCGCGTGGCTGGTTCCGGAATGATCATCCGCCAAAGTGTATTGCCCGGCACCACCATTACTCCAGGAAAATCTATAACCATCGAACTTTCGTGAAAACGATCAACACATATCAACCCAACAGGCCGATTACTGCATGAAATTGCTACAGGACATATTGTATCAGACTTCGATCAAAGAAGTAAGCGGAAGCACCAATCTCGCGGTGGAATCAATTGTATTTGATTCGCGCAAGGTTACAGGATTTTGTCTTTTCGTAGCGATACGCGGTACGCTCTCAGACGGGCATGGGTATATCAGTCAGGCTGTCGAACAAGGTGCGGTTGCGGTGGTATGTGAGGAATTTCCAGAAATGAAAAAGGCAGGCATCACTTACGTGAAAGTGGCAGATGCACATGCCGCGCTTGGCGTGATGGCTTCCAATTTTTACGACAATCCGAGCACTGAACTGAAACTCGTTGGCATCACCGGCACGAACGGAAAAACGACTTGTGCCACCATGTTGTATCGCATGTTTCGCCTTTTCGGCAAAAAAGCGGGACTGATATCGACTGTCGAAAACAGGATTCACAGCGAAGTGGAACCTGCCACACACACTACGCCGGATGCGGTAAGTCTCAATCTTCTACTCAGAAAAATGGTATCAGCCGGGTGCAGTTACTGTTTTATGGAAGTAAGTTCGCACGCCCTGCACCAGCAAAGGGTGAGCGGAATCACTTTTGCCGGAGCGATCTACACCAATATTTCTCACGATCACCTCGACTACCACAAAACCTTTGATGCCTACATCGGAGCCAAGAAAATGCTCTTCGATATGTTGCCGAAGGATGCTTTTGCGCTGATAAACCTGGACGACCGTCAGGCCGAAACCATGTTGCAAAACTGCAAGGCCAAGACGCAAAAAACCTATGCCCTGAAATCGATGGCCGACTTCCGTGCAAAGATCATCGAAAACCAGTTTGCCGGTTTGCATCTGTCCATAGATGGACAAGATCTTTACGCGCGACTTGTAGGGCGATTTAATGCCTACAACATTCTGTCGGTCTACGGAGCAGCCATTTTGCTCAACCGAGACAAGATGGAAGTGCTCACCGCGATGAGCAATATCAATCCCGTGGCCGGACGATTTGAATACGTGATCAGTCCGGATAAGGTCACCGCCATCGTGGACTATGCCCACACACCCGACGCGCTTCAAAATGTGCTCAAAACCATAGAAGATATCCGCACCCGCAACGAACAAGTGATCACCGTGCTCGGCTGTGGCGGCGACCGCGACAAAACCAAACGGCCAGAAATGGCGCGCATCGCCTGCAAATACAGCTCGCGGGTGATTTTCACCTCTGACAATCCGCGCTCTGAGGAGCCGGAAGCCATCATCGCCGACATGAAGGCCGGGGTGGAACCAATCGACTATAAAAAAACGAACACCATTGTGAACCGGCAGGAAGCCATTCGCATGGCATGTTCCATAGCCAGTCCCGGTGATATATTACTGATTGCCGGAAAGGGACACGAAAAATACCAGGAAATCAAGGGCGAGAAATTTCCTTTTGACGATCTCGCGATTGTGGCAGATGCATTCAACACCCTCCAAAGCTAATGTTGTACTACGTTTTTCAATACCTCGACAGCACCTATGACATTCCGGGAACGGGCGTGTTTCAGTACATCTCTTTTCGGGCGGCCATGGCAGTGCTCACATCGCTGGTTATTTCGCTGCTCTTCGGCAAAAACCTCATCAGCCTGCTGCGGAAAAAACAGGTTGGTGAAACCGTTCGCGACCTCGGCCTTCAGGGTCAGATTCAAAAGCAGGGTACGCCAACCATGGGCGGTTTGATCATCATCGCGGCCATTCTCATACCGACCCTGCTCTTTGCGCAACTCAATAACATTTATATCATCATCATGCTCATTACCACCGTATTTCTTGGTGCTATTGGGTTTCTGGACGACTATATCAAGGTTTTCAGAAAAAACAAAAAAGGACTTGCCGGAAAGTTCAAAGTGGTTGGTCAGATTTCAGTGGGACTAATCGTGGGCAGCCTGCTCTATTTTAACGAAGGGGTGGTCAGCAAACAAAAAGTAATGGACAGCCCTTCGCCGATCGTGGTGAGCGAAACTGATGTTGCGCCTCCGCAAACTTTCAAATGGGTGGAACAAAAATCTATTAAAACCACGATTCCGTTTGTGAAAAACAACGAATTCGATTACGCCTGGATTCTGGCGCTTTTCACAAAGAAAAATGTCAAAGACTGGTCATGGATCGTTTTTATACCCATCGTGGTATTTGTCGTTACAGCCGTTTCGAATGGGGCTAACATTACGGACGGATTGGATGGATTGGCCACGGGTACTTCCGCCATCATCGGGGTGGTGCTCGCCATTTTTGCTTTCGTTTCCGGCAACGTGATTTTTGCCGATTACCTGAACATCATGTTTATTCCCAATTCGGGAGAACTTGTTGTATTCATCAGCGCTTTTGTGGGTGCCTGCATCGGATTTTTGTGGTACAATTCATACCCGGCGCAGGTTTTCATGGGCGATACGGGAAGCCTGGCCCTTGGCGGTATCATCGCCGTATTTGCGCTGGCGATCAGGAAGGAATTGTTGATTCCCCTGTTTTGCGGCATTTTCCTGATTGAAAATCTTTCTGTTATGATGCAGGTGACTTATTTCCGGTACACCCGCAAAAAATATGGTGAGGGTCGTCGCATTTTTCTCATGTCGCCGCTTCACCACCACTATCAAAAACTGGGATATCACGAGTCCAAAATCGTTTCGCGGTTTTGGATTGTAGGTATCCTACTCGCCATATTGTCCATCGTAACCCTCAAACTCCGCTAATGAAAATGCTGATTTTGGGTGCAGGTGAAAGTGGAACAGGGGCAGCCCTTCTCGGGAAAAAGCTCGGGTACGACGTTTTTGTCTCCGACCGCGGGCCGATCAAACCGAAATACAAAGACATTCTTTTGAATGCCGGCGTAAAATGGGAAGAAGGTCAGCACAGCGATGAATTCCTTGCTGGAGCTGAGTTGGTGATCAAAAGTCCCGGTATTCCTTCCGGAGCTACTGCTGTAATCGCTTTGCGCGAAAGCGGAGTCGAAGTCATCTCTGAAATTGAATTCGGAAGCCGCCATACCAAAGGAAAAATTATTGCCATTACCGGCACCAATGGAAAAACGACCACCACCCTGCTCACGCATCACATTTTCGCGAAAGCGGGATACGATGTGGCAGTAGGCGGCAATGTGGGAATGAGCTTCGCGGGGTTGCTGGCCGAGCGCGATTACGAATATTTTGTGCTTGAAGTCAGCAGTTTCCAACTCGACGACATCGTACACTTTCGCCCTGACGTGGCTGTGCTGCTCAACATCACCCCCGATCACCTCGATCGGTATGGCTACGACCTTGACAATTATGTGCAGGCCAAATTTACGATCGCACAAAATCAAACTGCCAACGACCATTTCATCTTCTGTGCAGATGATCCGATCACCACTGAAAACCTGAAAAAGTACGACATACACGCACAAAAACACCCCATTGCCCTCAAAGGCCCCATAGAGAATGGCGCCTTTTTGACTGAAAACGAATTGATTATAAACCTTACCAATAAACCTTTTGAAATGTCCATACACGATCTGGCCTTACAGGGCAAACACAACGCTTACAACTCCATGGCAGCGGGCGTATCAGCGCGCATTTTTGAGATTCGAAAAGAGATAGTGCGCGACAGCCTCTCGGACTATCAGAATATCGAACACCGACTGGAATTTGTGGCCGAAATCCACGGAATCAAATTTATCAACGATTCCAAAGCAACCAATATCAATTCCACCTGGTACGCGCTGGAAAGCATGGACGGACCTGTGGTCTGGATAGTCGGCGGTGTCGACAAAGGCAATGACTACAGCATACTGGAGCCGATGGTTAGAGAAAAGGTAAAGGCGATCATATGTCTTGGCAAGGACAACCAGAAACTCCTCGAATTCTTTTCGCTGATCGTCACCGATATCGTCGAAGCCGGCTCGGCCTCTGAAGCTGTTGGCTTTGGATATCAGTTTGGTCGCAAAGGCGATACCGTATTGCTATCGCCCGCTTGTGCCAGCTTCGATCTTTTTGAAAACTACGAAGAGCGCGGTCAAAAATTCAAATCAGCCGTTCGCGCGCTTTAAGACGAAGAAAAAAAATGGAAAATCCCCAATCCAAAAGCATGACTTCTGCTCAAAGCCAACTGATTTCAACCCGGTTGGAAAGCCTGCGCAATCAACAACCCTACTCTCTGGAAGTGGTTGCTGAAATCAATGGCGTCACACTTGTAAATGATTCCGCAGCAACTACCCTCGATCTCGTAGCCTCTTCGCTATTGGCTTTTGAAAAACCGGTGGTTTGGATTGTGGAGGCCAATACGGTCAACGATGATATGCACATGCTGTGCGAAGTTGTCAAACAAAAAGTAAAAACCGTTGTAGCCATCGGATCGTGCACCGATGAATTGCACAAGGCCTTGTGGCCCGCCATTGGGTTCTTTATCTCTGCCAGCAGTTGGGAAGAAGTAATGGACATGGGCCTCATGGCAGCAAAATGCGGCGATGCCCTCCTGTTTTCTCCGGGATGCAGGGCAAGTGAACCTTTTAAGAATTATCGTGAGCGTGGAGCATATATAAACCAACTCATCGAGATAAAGAGAAACACCAAACCCTGAAACCATGAGCGACGGCAAAAATTACACCATTCACAAGAGCAAGAAGAGTCAGACGGATCGTTTTCTCGACGCGCGCGAAAGTTTGCGCAAAACACTTGAAGACACCAGCTTTCGACTTGAAACAGTGCGAGAACTGAATGGAATTGAATTTGTAAACGACGCCCGATCTACGGATTTGCTTTCCACACGCGACAGTTTCAAATGTGTATTAAAACCCATTGTTTGGCTGGCTTCGGCAACGCCCCACGACCGCGATTATGCCCTGATTGAAAAATATGTGAAATACAAGATCAAATTGATCGTGGTCTATGGCGGAAATGGCGACGACATGAAAAATAAACTTGGCGGTTTCGTGGAGAAATTCAGCGCCGCCCGCGATCTCCGGGAAGCCGTTAGTTTGGCTTTCCAAATGAGTACCGCAGGCGATGTCGTGGTGTTTTCTCCGAGCTGCACACCTACAGACGCCTACCGCAATTTTGCTGATCGCGGGGGTGCATTTAAAAAATATATTGAAGACCTGATTTGATCAAGTGAAACAACTCATTGCAAAATACCTGCGGGGAGATCTCGTAATCTGGATGGTGTGCCTCACGCTGGCATTGCTGTCTATCCTTGCTGTATACTCAAGTATTTCCAGTCTTGCATACAAGTATTCGGATGGCAATACATTTCACTACCTGTTTAAACACGCCTTGATGTTGGCCACGGGATTTTTTCTGATGTATCTGATTCACAAAGTTAATTACCGCTATTTTTCGCGCTTGTCGCAAATTGCAATCTGGCTATCTGTCGTTTTGCTCCTGCTGACACTCCTCATTGGTGTCAACCTAAACGACGCCAGCCGTTGGATTAAAATCCCGATCATCAACCAGAATTTCCAAACTTCCGATTTTGCAAAAATCGCGCTGATCACCTATGTAGCGCGCATGCTCACCGTGAAGCGCGAGCAGCTGAACAGCCTGCGCCACGGCCTTTTACCCATATTGATTCCGATCATTCTCATCTGTGGTCTTATCCTTCCGGCAAATTTCAGTACTGCCGCGATGTTGTTTTTTGTATGTTTCGTGATGCTCTTCATCGGTGGCATTCCCATAAAACATCTCGTGCTTGTGGTGGGTGTAGCCATCGCAGGATTTGCGCTATTGCTCACCGTCGCTACAACCGTACCCGATTTGTTGCCCAGGGTGGAGACCTGGAAAACGCGTCTGATGAGTTTTGAATCGGGCGACAGCGAAGCCAACTATCAGGTAGAACACGCCATGATGGCCATCAAAGCAGGTGGCTTGCTGCCTACCGGTCCGGGCACGGGCGACTCCAGAAATTATTTGCCTCATCCCTATTCCGATATGATTTATGCTTTTATTATTGAAGAGTATGGAAGCATTCTTGGCGGGTGTGGGGTCATTCTACTCTTCCTGATTTTTCTTTATCGCAGCATGAAGATTACACGAAAGTGCGAACGCGAGTTTGGCTCCCTGCTTGTCCTGGGGCTCAGTTTCCTCATTGGCATACAGGCCTTCATCAACATGGGGGTTGCCGTGAGTTTGTTGCCAGTTACCGGACAGCCCCTTCCCTTGGTGAGCATGGGTGGAACCTCCATTTGGTTTACCTGCCTGGCCATTGGTATGATTTTGAGTGTAAGCCGTTCCGTTTTGGAAGGAGAATCCGTACGCGGTAAAAACATTGTAAAAAACAAGCCATATGCCGTCGCCTAAAATCATCATCAGCGGCGGTGGCACAGGAGGCCACGTATTTCCGGCCATCGCGATTGCCGATGCCATCCGCGCGGTACATCCCGACGCGGAATTGCTCTTCGTGGGCGCGCTCGGCAGATTGGAAATGGAGAGGGTACCCAAAGCAGGATATCCCATCGAAGGTCTTTGGATCAGCGGATTTCAGCGCAGGCTCACCATGCAGAATCTCATGTTTCCGCTTAAGCTCATTTCAAGTATGCGCAAGGCAGGAAAAATCGTCAAAGAGTTTATGCCAGATGCCGCCGTCGGCGTTGGTGGCTATGCTTCGGGGCCATTGTTGCGCGTGGCTTCATCCCGCAAAATACCAACGCTCATTCAGGAGCAAAATTCATTTCCGGGAATCACCAACCGGCTTCTCGCCAAAAAAGTGAGCCGCATCTGTGTGGCATACCCCGGCATGGATCGCTGGTTTCCGAAAGAAAAAATCATCCTGACCGGAAACCCTGTTCGAAAACAGGTGACCGAACTAGCGGGCAAAAAACCGGAAGCTGCCGCGTTTTTTGGTCTTGAAGCATCTAAAACGACTTTGCTGATTATCGGTGGCAGCCTTGGAGCGCGCACCATCAATGAAACCATCGCCGCCAATCTGGATCTTTTCAGTAAAAACGGTTATCAGCTCATCTGGCAAACGGGTTCTGGCTTTGCAGCGCAGGCGAAAGCCGTGGTGGATGCCCTCAATTACGAAGGCGTACGCACCTATGCTTTCATCGACAAAATGGATTTTGCTTACGCCATGGCCGATGCTGTGGTATCGCGTGCCGGAGCCATGTCGGTGTCGGAGTTGTGCCTTACGGCAAAACCATGCATCCTCATCCCTTCACCCAACGTTGCCGAAGACCATCAGACCAAAAATGCCCAGGCACTCGTCGATGGTGAAGGCGCTCTGATGGTCAGGGATGCAGATGCGCACACCATGCTGAGGCAACAGATTGAATCAATTATGAGCGACACAAGTCTCCGGGCCAAACTCGCATCGAATATTACCAAATTGGCTTTTGCCAATTCAGCAGAGCGCATAGCCGCTGAAGTAATGAAACTCATTGAAAAAAATTGAAAACGGGCCAAATCCATAGTGTGTATTTCGTGGGTATCGGAGGTATCGGTATGAGTGCCCTTGCGCGCTATTTCCGGGAAGCCGGGAAGCGCGTAGCTGGTTACGACCGGGTGAAAACCGAATTGACCACGACTCTGGAAAAAGAGGGTATGGAGATCGCCTACACCGACACGCCCGATGCCATTCCACAATGGTTTTTAGATACGCCTCTTCATCAGGCATTGGTTGTTTATACACCAGCCATACCTGCTGTTCACGCCGGCCTAAATCGACTGCGCAACCACGGCTGCGAAGTACTTAAGCGTTCAGATGTCCTAAGCGCCATCACTGCCGGGCAGCAGCTCATTGCCGTAGCAGGAACCCATGGCAAAACCACTACAACCGCTATGATCGCGCACATGCTGCACCAAAGCGACCTCGGATGTAATGCCTTTTTGGGTGGGATTTCAGTAAATTACGACACCAACCTTATCCTCGATGCACACAGTCAATATGCCGTGGTGGAAGCAGATGAATACGACCGGTCTTTTTTGAAACTCGACCCGCACTTCGCAGTGATCACCTCTGTGGATGCCGATCACCTGGACATTTACGGGGACGCAGAAAAAATGGTAGAGGGATTTGAAGCCTTTGCGGAAAAAATTCATCCAGATGGATGTACCCTTCTGCGATATGGACTTCCGCTGAAGCCCAGAGGCAAGTATATCACCTACAGCCTCGATCAGGTGGAAGCCGATCTTCACGCCACCAATGTGCACATTGAAGCGGGCGAATATGTGTTTCAAGTGGTGCTCAGAGGCGAATTGCTGGGTATGGTACGGTCTGTTTTTCCGGGAAGCCACAATGTGGAAAATTGTCTTGCGGCCATTGGAATTGCCTTGGAAGTGGGATTGACTTTTCAGGATATAGCGGGATATGTCGCCACTTTCCGCGGGGTAAAAAGACGGTTTGAATACCACATTCGCAACGAAGAAACTGTGTTTATTGATGATTACGCCCACCATCCCACCGAGATTTCAGCCTGTGTGGGATCGGTGAAAGAATTGTACCCGGACAAGCGGATTACGGGTGTTTTTCAACCGCACCTCTACAGCAGAACCAGGGATTTCGGCGATGATTTCGCGACGAGCCTGTCGGAACTGAACGAACTATTGCTCATGGAAATCTACCCTGCCCGCGAAGAGCCCTTGCCAGGAATTGACAGCAACTGGATACTGAATAAGGTGCAGATGGTGAATAAAAAATTGGTTGACCGTCAGGATCTTGTCAAAGAAGTGCTCAGATTGCGACCTGAAGTATTGCTCACCATGGGTGCTGGCGATATTGACAAAATGATACAACCACTTAAAGATGCATTGGATGAAGAAAATGCATAACATATTGAAGATTATATCTTTGTGTTTCTTTGGCGCAGCCATTTTAACCCTGCTTGGGTTTGTGGGCAACATGCGCAGCAGTGCAGCCTGTGAGTCGCTGGAAATCCGATTTCTGGGTGAAACGACAGCCGGTTTTGTGAAGGAATCTGAAATCAGACAGAATATCATGGAAGCGAGTGGACCCCTTATGGGCAATCAACTGGGAGAAATAGATACCCGGATGGTGGAGGAAGCAGTGATCAGATTGCCACATATCAAGGAGGCGGCTGTATTCAAAACCATCGATAAGAGGCTGATGATCGAAGTGTCCGAGCGCGTACCAGCCATTCGGCTCATCGACATTCACGGCACCCATTGTTATCTTGACGAGGAGGGCTATCTCATGCCCATTTCTGCCAATGCATCGCCAAGGCTTCCGGTCGTTACCGGACATTTTACCATACCTGCTGAGGCCGTAAAAGCCTGTACGCACCTCAGCGATACACTTATGGATCCACGACTTGCCGGCATTTTTACCTATGGCCGGACCGTTTTAGGTGATCCTTTCTGGTCTGCCCAATTGCAGCATACAGAGGTGGACCGCTTTGGAGATTTTATTGTCTATCCCCAAGTAGGATCGCATACCATCAATTTTGGCCCCCCCGAAGAGCTCGACCGCAAGTTGGATATATTAA
>JBBSDD010000007.1:0-17279 GCA_038249755.1 Flavobacteriales bacterium
AATGACCGGATTTCCATTTTTCTCCGCCCGGATAAAAATAGTTCCAGAGCCCTTCCATCTTCCCATTCATCCATTGACCGATATGTTGAACCTGACCGTCGGGGTACCAATAGGTCCATGACCCATCCTGAAGACCTGCTATGAATGGTCCGGCCATTTCGGCGTGACCTTCATTTCGGTGGAATGTCCAGTCACCATTTTTGAGGCCATCATCAAACCCGCCCTCCAATGACAAATTACCCGAATTAAAATTTTCAAGAAAAGGACCACTTAAAGTGTCCATTCGAAAAGTGCTCTTTTTCCATAGCTGACCCCCTTCAAAATAATATTGCCACATGCTGTCTTTCAATCCTTCCTCGAAATATCCTTCTGAGCGCAAGGTTCCATCCGGATACCAGGTTTCCGTTTTTCCGGTCATCAATCCGCGGGTATACGTTTCTTTATTGCGCAAATTTCCATTGTCATAATATTCTGTAATGAAACCGCTGCCATCATTCACAGTTTGATCGCCTCCTGGATTCCAAAAATTATATACAAGCACCTTCCCGTCATAATTCAGGTGTTTTTCTTCCAACATAGGGAGTGAATCGGCATACCAGAATTTCCACAATCCGATTTTATTGCCTTTTTCATAATGACCTTCTTCTTTTGGATTTCCGGAAGGGTAGTAGGAAACGAGGAGACTGTCAGTCTCATCCCACTTGAAGTATCCCCGGGTTGCTACTTTCCCATTTTCATGATACGTCACCACCTCACCATTCAGCCTACCCAAAAAATATGCTGAACGCTCCTTTAACGTACCGTCAGAATAGTAATATTTCCATTCACCGTGTTCAAGGCCCCTTTCAAAATTTCCTTCTGATTTTTTAATTGTTTGCGCCTGATTCCAATAATCAGCGTATGGTTGGGTTTGTGCATGGCCAAAAGCGGCGCATAAGATATACAGGAAGCTAACACACAAGCGGGAATAGAGTCTGAAAATTCTCATGCAGGATTACAATATTGATGGTACAATAAGCATAAATAATCGCTCGTCTGTAAAATTAAAACCATCAAATCCAAACAGTATTGTGTTGGCAAGTCATTTGTGAAAGCACCTTGAGCCATGGGCAGAAACGTATAAGAATGGGGAATATTTGATTGGGAAATTGACTTTTGACACTTTCAAATTCCTAAAGTTATCTTAATATTGCGTTAATTTGAACTCAAACAATTTTGTATGCGAACTTCTGTGTGTAAATTTTCATTCCTTTTTCTTGCGGGAATTTCTTTGTTATTAACCTCATGTGACCCGGATGATGAACCTGAAACGCCGGTTGGTCCGGCTCCGGGATCGCAATCTATTGCTGCGATAACGACCACCAATGGCAATTATTCAATTCTGGGAGAGGCGCTTGGAGCTGCTGGTCTGTATTCCATTTTAGAAGGCGGATCTTTTACGGTCTTTGCTCCTTCGAATGATGCTTTTAACCGTTTATTTGATGATCTGGAACTGACTGACGCCAATGCCGATGGAAGTCGCGTAGATGAACTGGTCGGTGCTCTTGGTGGCGAAGCAGTAAGAGATATATTACTTTACCACGTTCTCGATGGAGTTACCCTCGCAGAAAACGTGCCTGTGAAAGCATATGTGAAAACGTTGTGCCTTGCAAGCAGTGAAGGCAGGGCTTTGGATCTGCTCCTTGAATCACGCTCTGATAGGGTATTGCTGAATAGTGGGTCCTACGTTGGCAGAGCTCAATTCAATACCCGAGCGGAAGTGGTAGCTCCCAACATTCTTGCTACGAATGGAGTGGTACACGGGGTGAATGCCGTAATGTTGCTCCCAAATGTACTTGATGTTACAACCAATAATTCTGATTTTTCGGGTTTCGCCAATTTGGCCGCCTTAGCCGGTGTAATCGAAACATTGGAATTCGATACCGTTTACACCGTTTTCGCACCCAGCAATGCGGCGTTTGAACTCGCCAACGATTCACTCTTAATGGCTTATCAGCTCGCACAATTCTTTCCAGAGTTTGAAATCCCAGCTCAAATCGCCTTGCATCACGTACACGATTTTGAGGTTTTGGCAGAAGATCTAAATGACTTCATATACTACACCTACAATACACAGGATTTGTTCGTTACTCCAGATGTAGAAGTTACGACAGTTGAATCGGCTTCCGGAGTGATTGCAACGATCATCCCTTCACTCACCAATATTCAAGCGACCAATGGGGTGGTGCATGGCGTGACCAGGGTCTTGTTTCCTGTCATTGTCATGTAGACTTTGAAAAAAAATGATTTAAAAAGGTGCCCGATTGGCACCTTTTTTTTCGGATTATCTTTTTTTGGTTAACAGCTGTTGTGTTCAGAAAATTCTGAATAGTACGCTTTACTGCGAACTTAGCGGACAGGGAAGTGTTTAGAATTCCTGGACATGATTCAGGTGTAAACCAACACCTTTCCAATCGATTAATTTGCATCAGGTTGAGTGGGCACTAATTGAATGTAATGAAGAAAATTGTCATTTCCGGAGGTTCCGGGCTGGTAGGATCAGCCCTCACGAAGCTCCTCGTTGAGAAAAAATACCATGTTGTTCACCTTTCCCGACAAGGAGGCATCAAGGGTGGAATTACAAGCTATGAGTGGGATTACGAAAAAAATTACATCAACTTGGAAGCACTGCAGGATGCGCATGCGATCGTTCATCTCGCAGGTGCTGGTATCGCTGATAAACGGTGGAGTGCAGAGAGAAAAAAAGTGATTGTAGACAGCCGCGTAAAAACGGCTGAACTTCTTTTTCGCGCAGCGGAAGAAGCCAGAATCAAGCCTGAGGTATTTGTATCGTCCAGCGGCATGAATTATTACGGTAGCACAACATCGACAAAGACTTTTCGGGAAACCGATCCACCTTCTGGCACCTTCATCGGTCAATGCTGTGTGGAATGGGAAGACGCAGCCAGGAAGTTTGAATCCCTCTGTCGGGTAGTCTGTCTCCGCACCAGTGTTGTGCTTTCGGAAAAAGGTGGTGCCCTTGAAAAAATAGACAAACCGGTCAGACTTGGCGTGGGTGCAGCACTCGGTTCCGGCAATCAATTCATGCCCTATATCCACCTGAAAGATTTAGCCAGACTCTATTTGTTTGCCATTGAAAATACAGAAATGACTGGCTCGTTCAATGCATCTAACGGAGATCACATTACAAACAAAACGCTGACACAAGCCATCGCCAAATCGCTCGACAAGCCACTTTGGTTGCCCAATGTTCCCTCCACTGTGCTCAAATTGGCACTTGGAGAAATGTCAGAAATCGTTCTCGAAGGCAGCAAGGCTTCCGCTCAAAAGGTGATGGATGCCGGTTTCCATTTTCAATATCCCGATCTGAGTTCGGCACTCAGCCAGATTTATTCCCGGAAGGGTTAAAACGTTCTCTTTTGAAGATTTTCGAGAAAATCTTCCAATCCTTTTTTTCCATCCACCGGAAGTGAAAGAGAGGTCAATTTATCTGATGCAGCCATAAAATATTTTCGGGCCTCATTTCGTGTCTCAATGTCAATGCCGAGCTCTGTGAATATTTCAAGAACCCTTTTTATTTTTTCACCGGGCACGGAAATTTTATTGCCAAAATAAATCTCTTCCAATTCTTGCTTGGTTAAGGCTGAGGCTCTTTCGAGCGCTTTGATGATCAGATAGGTTTTCTTATTTGAAAGTATATCTCCGCCGACCTGCTTTCCAAAATGCTCCGGATCACCAAAGGCATCCAGCAAATCGTCCTGAATCTGAAATCCCAATCCTGCAAGCCTGCCAAACGCATATACACCTTCCACATCACGGGCAGATGCATTGGCTATGATGGCACCCATTTTGAGGCTGCATCCAACCAATACTGCTGTTTTCAATCCAATCATTTCCACATATTGATCCGCGCTTACATGCCGCGTTTTTTCAAAATCCATATCAAGCTGCTGGCCCCGGCAAACTTCCAGACTGGTGCTATTAAACAGTGCCAGCAGCTCCGCCAGGTGTTTGGGATCGGCGCAGGCCAGTTGTTTGTAAGCTTCGATCAGCATGGCATCCCCGGAGAGGATGGCAGCATTGGAATTCCATTTTTCGTGCACTGTGACAGATCCGCGACGCAGAGGCGCTTCGTCCATGATGTCGTCGTGTACCAACGAAAAATTGTGAAAGAGCTCAACCGCAAGGGCAGAAGAAATGGTTGAATGCATGGATGCTCCGAAAGCTTCACCGGAGAGCATCACCAGAATGGGTCTTATTCTTTTGCCGCCAAGGTTCAGAAAATACTTCATCGGTTGGTGCAACGAGTCAGACGGTAAAGCCTGGATATATTCCTGGAGTGCTTTTTCAAAGCATTCCTGCAATTCAGATACTGAATGAATCATTTCATCAAATTGAGCAAATACTGACCATAGCCACTTTTAACAAGTGGTTGGGCAATCTGGTTGAGCTGATCAGCTGAAATATATCCCATCTTATAGGCTACCTCTTCGATGCAACCGACTTTGAGTCCTTGCCGGTCTTCGATGACATGAACAAATTGCCCTGCCTGCATGAGCGAAGCAAACGTCCCGGTATCAAGCCATGCTGTGCCACGGTCAAGAATAGCCACATGTAGTTTACCAGATCTCAGATATGCTTTGTTTACATCTGTAATTTCGTATTCTCCGCGTTCACTTGGCTTCAATGCTTTGCTTATAGACACGACGTCATTGTCATAAAAATACAAACCAGGAACGGCATAATTTGACTTTGGGTGAGTCGGTTTTTCTTCGATGGATATAGCCCTCATTTGATCGTCAAACTCCACCACGCCATATCTTTCCGGATCGGATACGTGATAGGCATACACCATCCCTCCATCGGGATCGGTATTGTTCTGAAGCAATTTTTCAAGACCCATCCCATAAAAAATGTTGTCACCGAGAATCAGCGCGACTTTATCTCCTCCGATAAATTCTTCGCCAATTACAAAAGCCTGGGCGAGGCCGTTTGGCACTTCCTGAACGGCATATTTAAACGAACAGCCCAGCCGGGATCCGTCGCCCAGGAGGCGCTCAAAATGCGGGAGATCTGTGGGGGTGGATATGATGAGAATCTCATTTATCCCTGCGCTCATCAACGTGGAAAGGGGATAATATATCATCGGCTTGTCGTAAACCGGCATGAGTTGTTTGCTAACGGCGATGGTAAGTGGATACAAGCGCGTACCCGACCCGCCGGCCAGAATAATTCCTTTCATATCAATTTCTTATCCTTCTTTGGAAAGATTGGATTTTCGAATTTCCAATTCTTCCAGGTCAATATCTTCTTCCTCATTTACAATTTCCAGTAAAGGTTCCTGAAAAGATTTTGTAAGCAGTCTTCGCTGGAATGACATCAACATGCTGGGAAGCAAAACAAGATTAGAAATCATTGCAACTAAAAGCGTTACGGAAATGAGGAAGCCAAGGGCTACCGTACCCCCAAAGTTGGAAGCCGTGAAGACCAGAAATCCGAAAAACAGGATAATTGAGGTGTAGATCATGCTCACACCTGTTTCGTGAACAGCATTTAAGATGCAGCGCTGAATATCATACCCATGCAATTTTAGTTCCTGACGGTATTTTGAAAGAAAGTGGATGGTATCATCAACCGAAATTCCAAATGCAATACTGAAGACCAAAATGGTTGAAGGTTTTATGGCCACGCCGAAATATCCCATCAGACCACCCGTAAATAAAAGTGGAATCAAGTTTGGAATCAGTGAAATAACTACCATTCGCGCAGAATTGAAAAGCAGGGCCATCAACAGTCCAATAACCACGATGGCAATTCCCAAACTAATGAAGAGATTTTTGACCAAATAGGTGGTTCCATTTAAAAAAACAATACTTGTTCCAGTCAATGTTACCTTATAATCTGATTGGGGAAATATTTCATATACCCTTGGTTTTAAATTGTTCATGAGGGTATCCAGTTCCGTAGTTCCTATGTCTGCGATCTGTGATGTTATCCTCGTGATTTGTTGCGTAGAATCAAGAAACAACCGCGTCATGCCTCCCACATCGCCCTCATTGCCCCGGATATACGGCGCAATAAAAGACTTTTCGTATCCGGAGATCAGTGTATATCGCGAAGGTAAACCATTGTAATACGCCTGTTTGGCAAATTTCACCGCGTCGGTGATGGCCAATGACCGCGATATTTCAGGAAATGAGTCGAGCACGGACTGAAGCGCCTGTATTTTCAGAAGCGTTTTCTCATTGGTTACCTTAGAGCTGTCGAGTGTATTGATCAGAATTTCCAATGGCATCACCCCAGCGAAGTTGTCTTCAAAAAAATTCAGATCCTGAATAATTTGGTCTTCTTTCGGCAGGTCATCCACGATATTCCCCGTAGCCCGCACCATCGTTATTCCATAAATACTTGCCACAACCACAATGATTGTCCCAAAATAAACTGGTTTGCGGTGGTATCGGATCAGATGAATAAGGGAATTTACGACACGTTCCACCCATGCCCTGTCCAAATGTTTTACGTGACGGTTTAACGGCGGCGGCACATAGCTAAATACGCAGGGAATAATAATAAGCGACAACAGGAAAACACAAAGGATATTGATTGAAGCGATAATACCAAACTCCTGAAGCATGGCACTTTGCGTAAATATGAAAGTGGCAAAACCCATGGCTGTGGTCACATTGGTCATAAAAGTGGCATTCCCGACTTTGTGAATGACCCTGTTCAGTGCTTTGATTTGATTGCCGTGACGCCGGTATTCGCTGTGATATTTATTTAGCAGAAAGACGCAGTTGGGCACGCCGATAACGATAATCAGCGGAGGGATGAGCCCCATGAGTACGCTCAACTTGTAATTGAACAGCCCGATAATTCCCACCGACCAGATAACTCCGACAACAACAACGAGCAAGCTGATCAGGGTAACTCTAAAACTTTTGAAAAAAAGGAATAAAAGCAAAGCAGTAACCAATACGGCCAGCCCTACGAACAAGCCTAGCTCCTGCTTTATTTTGTTGGTCTGCACGGTGCGTATGAAAGGAAGCCCTGAAAGATGAACTTGTAAACCAGTTAATTCAGAAAATTCGTCCGTAATCCGAATCACTTCATCCACCACATCCACGCGCGATTCTGTTTGAAATTTCTCCCTGTTGACAAAGAGCATCATCAGGCTGGCATTCGTGCTGTCGTTGTAAAGCAGATCCCTGTAAAAAGGCAGCGACTGAATGATTGCCTTCAAACTGTCCACTTCTTCCTGCGATTCCGGTCTCCGGTTCACGACTTTGGTCAATTCAAATCGCTTTTCGGTGGGATGTTTGCTGACATTGAACAAATGTGCTTCGGAAAACACACTATCAATTCCATCGACAGCTTTCAGATTATTGCCGAGGGTATACCAGTCTGAAAAAGTGGGAAAAGTGTGAAGCTTCTCACCTTTTACGCCCACCACCAGAATATTTCCGTCTTCAGAAAAACGCTTGGTAAAACGGTCGTATTCGATCTGCGTGCTATCATCTTTCGGCAGGATGCCTCCAAATTTATAGCTCATTGTGACAGAGCGTGCACTGAAAGCCATGAAAATTGTGATAACCCCCACACCTACCAACAGAGCCAGGCGATTCCTAAGTATAATTCCGGATATTCTTTCCCACATGTGATTTGAAGTGCATAAGGTCGACAAATATAAGATAGAATATCAGACAGCTGAGAACTTAACAAGGGTTGGGATATACGCACTTGTGGATTACCTTTGGACGGTGCGCAATCCCATCCTGGAACAATCAGTATATTTTTTAAAACACGCTTCCGCAAAAAGGCTTTCCAACAATGCGGCACTGCTTGCAGGCTATCATTATTCCCGCTTTCGCAAAAAGCCGTATCAATGGGCCATGCCAGCTTCAATATCAATAGAACCCACAACCGCCTGCAATCTCGGTTGCCCTGAATGTCCCAGTGGATTGAAGAAATTTTCAAGACCTACCGGCAATCTACAAGTCGACCTGCTCAGCAATGTGCTGGACGAAATTGGAAGTTATTTGCAATACCTGACTTTTTATTTTCAAGGTGAACCATTTATCCATCCAAAAATGATTTCGCTCATTCGGATGGCTTCCGAACGTGGCATTTTCACCGCAACGAGCACCAACGCACACTTCATCAATGAGCGCACGGCCGGAGAAATTGTGGAAAGCGGGCTCAATCAGCTCATTATTTCGATTGACGGGACCACCCAGGAAGTTTATGAGCAATACCGCCGCAATGGTTCATTGGAGAAAGTGCTCGAAGGAACCAGACAAATCATTGCTGCCCGGAAAAAATTGCGCTCCCGATTTCCACTCGTTTACTTCCAGTTTCTTGTGGTGAAGCCAAATGAGCACCAGATTGAAGAAGTCGAAGCCCTTGGAAAAAAAATGGGTGTTGACGGGGTGTTATTCAAAACAGCGCAGGTTTACGATTTCAAAAACGGAAATCCGCTTATCCCGACCAACGATAAATATGCGCGGTACAAAGCGGAAAACGATGGAACATTTTCAATTAAAAACAATCTTTTGAATCAATGCTGGAAAATGTGGCAATCCTGCGTGCTCACATGGGATGGCCGGATGGTACCTTGTTGTTTTGACAAGGATGCCACGCATGAGATGGGCCGGATTGGCGATGCTTCCTTCCGGGATATATGGTTTGGAGAGAGATACCATGCTTTTAGGAGCAGCTTGTTGCGTTCGCGCAGTGAGATTGATATATGCAAAAATTGTTCGGAAGGAACCAAAGTTTGGGCGTGAAAATTTCAGGTCACTGGACTTCGGATTATTTAGTTTCCAATGCGTCTGATATGAGCAAAATTGTCAGTTTCATCAGGGTTTATCCATTGTACATGAATAATTGCAGAACCCGATAGCAAGATTCTTGAAAAGGCACAAAACTGAATGTGAGGGAGTCGTCATTCTCAAAAGAGAATTCGAAGCATCTTCAGGAAAAATCAGATGGTCATGATATCCTTTTCTTTGCGCACTACCTCAGCTTCAGCCTTGGCATTGTACTCATCTGTGAGTTTTTGAATTTCGGTTTCGCCTACCTTGACCACATCCTCACTCAGGCCATCCTTTTGGAGTTTTTTGAGATCGTCATTGGCTTCTTTTCGCGCATTCCGGATACCCACCTTCGCAAATTCAGCCTCAGCGCGGGCCTTTTTTACCAGGTCCTTCCGACGCTCTTCTGTGAGGGGAGGCACAGATATGATGATCATATCTCCATTATTTTGCGGATTCAATCCAAGATTGGCATAGGTGATCGCCTTTTCAATTGGTTCGATCATTTTCTTTTCCCAGGGCTGTATGGTGATGGTTTTGGGGTCAGGTGTATTGACATTTGCCACCTGACTCATCGGCACCATAGAGCCGTAGTAGTCCACTCTTACTGAGTCGACCATAGAAGGAGAAGCTTTACCGGCTCTCACTTTCACCAATTCCGATTCGAGGTGTGTAAGCGCTTTTCTCATTGCCGTTACTGCGGCTTCTGTAATTTCTTCTACAAAGGGATCCATTTCAAACTAAAATTTAGAAGTTCACAAGCGTACCAATTGACTCGCCTGTTACGACGCGTTTCAGGTTGCCCGGTTTGTTCATATCAAATACGATGATGGGAAGTTTATTTTCGTTGCACAGGGTAAAAGCGGTGAGGTCCATCACATTGAGTCCTTTCTCATACACTTCCGTAAAAGTGATGGTATTGTACTTTGTGGCTGTTTTATCCTTTTCCGGATCGGCCGTGTAGATGCCGTCGACGCGCGTACCTTTCAGGATTACGTCGGCTTCAATTTCAATGGCACGGAGGGAAGCTGCTGAGTCCGTAGTGAAATAAGGATTGCCGGTTCCTGCCCCAAAAATGACTATTCTGCCTTTTTCCAAATGGCGCACGGCACGTCGGCGAATGAATGATTCCGCAATTTGTTCCATTTTTATTGCCGACATCAACCTCGTTTTCAGATTGAGCACTTCCAAAGAAGATTGAAGCGCCATTCCGTTGATTACGGTGGCCAACATGCCCATGTAATCGCCCTGTGTTCGCTCCATACCGCCTTCCACAGCCTGTAGCCCCCGGAAAATATTTCCGCCTCCAATTACGATGGCGATTTCAACACCCATTTCGTGAATTGCTCTGATTTCGTTGGAATACTGCGCCAGCCTGTTGTTGTCTATCCCAAACTGTTTTTCGCCCATCAATGATTCACCACTGAGTTTGAGAAGAATGCGCTTGTATTTCATAATTTAGAGGGAGTGTGCGTAAGACGGGGGAAAATTAGACAAAAAAAAGGAGAGAACGATGTCTCTCCTTTTCGGGTCAGTGATGTACTTAGCTTAGCGAGAAGCGAAGGAACGATGTTACGCTCAATCCACTCTCGGTTTCACCGAGATACTGTTTGATGGTCTTCTTATTATCTTTGATGAAAGCTTGATTCAACAAGGTATTTTCCTGGAAGAATTTGTTCAGTCGACCATAGGCAATTTTTTCTGCCATATCTGCTGGTTTACCTTCCTGAATAGCAAGGTCTTTACCAACTTCAATTTCCTTGTCGATGATTTCTTTTGAAACACCTTCTTTATCGAGTGCAACTGGTGCCATGGCAGCAACCTGCATAGCCACATCGCGGCCCACAGATGCAAAGTCACCCGATTTATTTAAACCGATAACCGAAGCAAGTTTATTTCCCGGGTGGATGTAGGTAATGACCGTGTCGGCTTTGATGGTATCGTAACCCGACAAATCAATCTTCTCTCCAATAACACCCGTTTGCTCAATGATTTTCTCACCGATTGTAAGGCCTGAACCATTGTACTTCAAAGATTTCAATTCTTCGATCGTTTCTGGTTTGTGTGAAACAGCGATTTCCAGAATATTCTGAGCAAATTTTGTGAAGTCATCATTTTTGGCTACGAAGTCCGTTTCGCAATTCAATACGATAATGGCTCCAAGCTTACCATCAGTTGATGTTTTTGCGAGAACAACACCTTCGGTGGCATCGCGGTCGCTGCGCTTTGCAGCTACTTTCTGGCCTTTTTTTCGAAGGACGTCTACAGCAAGCTCAAAATCGCCGTTTGCTTCCACCAGGGCGCTTTTGCAATCCATCATTCCGGCACCTGTTTGCTTTCTCAGTTTATTAACGTCAGCAGCAGTGATATTCATATTCGTTTGATTAAATAGGGTTGTGAATAATCCTGATTATGCAGATTCTTTCTCTGTCTTTTCTGATTTCTCAACTTTTTCGGTCTTCTCAACTCTTGGCGGCTTATCCTTGTCGGTTTTGCGCTCTGAGAGACCTTCATTGAGTGCTTTGGCGATGTGTTCCATGATGACCGCAATCGATTTCGAGGCGTCGTCATTTGACGGAATCGGGAAATCGACTTTTGTTGGGTCGGAATTGGTATCGACCATGGCAAAAGTTGGAATGTTGAGTTTTTTGGCTTCGAGCAAAGCAATGTTCTCTTTATTGATATCCACGATAAATATGGCAGACGGAAGTCGGGTCAATTCAGCGATGCTACCCAGGTTTTTCTCAAGTTTGTCGCGCTGACGTGAAATTTGGAGACGCTCTCTTTTCGAAAGTGTATCCATGGTTCCATCTTGCCCCATTTTGTCGATCATCGACATTTTGCGAACAGCTTTACGCACGGTAGCAAAATTGGTAAGCATACCACCTGACCAACGCTCAGAAACATAAGGCATTCCTGTTGGCTTAATGGTCTCATCAAAGATGAGTTTTGCCTGTTTTTTTGTGGCTACGAAAAGAATTTTCTTTCCGGATTTTGCGATTTGTTTTACCGCTTTGCAGGCCTCATCGAGTTTTACAACGGTTTTGTTAAGATCAATGATGTGGATTCCTTTTTTTTCTCCAAAGATATATGGAGCCATATTGGGATTCCACTTTCTTTTGAGGTGACCGAAGTGAACTCCGGCATCGAGCATTTCTTTGAAGCGTGCTTCGTTTGAATTTTCAGACATACTGATTTTTAGTTTACATTCTTTAAACGACAATTGACGGGTAGCTCAACTTTTGAGATCCCGTCAATTTAGATACTAAACAAGCAATAATCCCGCAGAGGATTAACGCTTACTAAACTGGAATTTTTTCCGTGCTTTTGGCTGACCGTATTTCTTACGCTCTACCATTCTCGGGTCACGCGTCATCAGGCCTTCAGCCTTCAGAATCGTTTTGTATTCCGGATTAACGTCCACCAAAGCCCGTGAGATACCGAGGCGAATTGCTTCGATCTGACCGGTAATACCGCCGCCTTTCACATTCACATTGACATCGTACTTTTCGAAAGTCTCAGTGAGTTTGAATGGCTGGTGCAGTCGGTACTGCAAAGGCATGGTAGGGAAATATTCTTTAAAATCGCGGCCGTTGACGGTAATTCCACCTGTGCCGACTTTCATATAAACGCGGGCTACAGAAGTCTTACGACGGCCCAGTGCATTGGTAATTTCCATTTATCGAATGGTATTGAGGTCAAGTTTAGTTGGCTTTTGTGCTTCGTGTTTGTGCGTAGCGCCTTCCACGACAAAAAGGTTTGTGAAAAGTTTGTTGCCCAAACGGTTCTTTGGAAGCATCCCCTTCACAGCTTTCTCAACAAGAGCAACTGGCTTGCGGGCCAAAAGTTCTTTTGCGGTAAGCTCGCGCTGACCACCAGGATAGCCGGTGTGACGGATATAAATTTTGTTATCCATTTTGGAGCCAGTGAGGTGCACCTTCTCCGCATTGACAACGATTACGAAATCGCCACAATCAGCATGAGGTGTGAAGTTGGCTTTGTTTTTTCCACGGATTATTTTAGCGACCTGACTGGCAAGACGTCCGAGGGTTTGGCCTTCAGCATCCACCAACACCCAATTCTTGGTTGCAGTTTCGCGGTTGGCCGATACGGTTTTATAACTTAAGGTATCCACTGTCTATAAAATCTTTAGCTGTAAATCATCCCCAATTTGGGGCTGCGAAGTTAAGACTTATTTTGTTTCGCACAATGGATTTTGGTTTTTAGTTATTGGTTTTTGGTTTTTAGTGGGTGTGACGGGGATTTATTTTCATGGACCTAAATTTAATGGTCTTGGGTAGTGGGTCTTGGGTAGCGGGTCTCGGGTAGGTTGGTTTTGCAGGTCGTTGTTTAATTGATGCTTATTTTTTCAAGTCAAGCTTCGATGCGTGCTTTTGACATTGTTACACGCTCTGGACCTTCACACCTAAAACATCTTCACCAAATCACCAAAAATCAAGAACTAAAAACCAAAAACTAAGAACTTATCACACCGAGATCCTTCCCCACTTTCGCGAAAGCGGCAATGGCCTTGTCGAGATGGGCTTTGGTGTGGGCCGCTGAGAGCTGCACCCGGATGCGCGACTTATCTTTGGGTACCACTGGAAAAAAGAAACCAATAACATAGATGCCTTCATCGAGCAATCTGTCGGCCATCGTTTGAGAGAGCTGGGCATCGTACAGCATGACAGGTACGATGGCAGACTCACCTTTCACAATATCGAATCCGAGAGCGTCCATCCCTTTTTTAAAGTAGTTGATGTTTTCTTCGAGTTTATCGCGCAAGGCTGTACTTTTACTCAGTAATTCAAAAACCTTTAAAGAAGCTCCAACAATGGCTGGTGCCAGAGAATTGCTAAACAAATAAGGTCGAGATCGCTGACGAAGCAAATCGATGATTTCCTGACGACCAGTGGTGTATCCACCCATGGCGCCACCGAGCGCCTTACCCAGTGTTCCAGTAATTATATCGACCCGATCCATTACACCCGCATATTCTACAGAACCTCTTCCGGTTTTGCCAATAAATCCGGCTGAATGGCATTCATCCACCATCACAAGCGCGTCGTATTGATCAGCCAAATCACAAATTCCTTTCATATCAGCTACCACGCCATCCATGCTAAAAACACCGTCGGTGACGATGAGCTTGAATCTTGCTCCTTTGGAATCTGCATCCTTCAGCTGTTGTTCCAGATCGGCCATATCATTGTTGTTATACCGGTACCGTGAGGCCTTGCACAAACGCACGCCATCAATAATCGAAGCATGGTTTAAGGCATCGCTGATAATGGCATCTTCAGGGCCCAACAAAGGTTCAAATATCCCTCCATTGGCATCAAAACAAGCGGCGTATAGTATGGTGTCATCCATTTCATGAAAAGCTGCAATTTTTTCTTCAAGCTCTTTGTGAATGTCCTGAGTTCCACATATAAAACGAACTGAAGACATGCCGAAACCGCGCTCATCAAGTGTATTTTTGGCGGCAGCCACAACTTCCGGGTGAGATGACAAACCGAGATAATTGTTTGAGCAAAAGTTCAGTACCTTTTTTCCATTGTTAAGGGTTATTTCAGTATCTTGAACGGAAGCTATAATTCGCTCACGTTTGTAGAGCCCCGCAGCATTTATGGATTTGAGTTCTTGTTGAAGGTGCTTTTTAATTTCGCCGTACATACCTAAATATTTTATTTCACAAAAATATAGAAATAATCTACGCGTCGGGAAATGTCCACTTGGCGTCACAATTCCAATCTTTCAGTACGCGCAGTTTACAAACTTACTTTTGAGATGGGCAAGTATCTTATTGTCAAATTTTTTCGAAGCAAAATTAATCCATTAAAATATGATAAAACCAGAATACCAAATGTTAAAATTGATATTTTACGGTTAGAATGTGTAGATTAGTCCTCATAAATCCTTAAAAATTTAAGAATGAAACAAATTTTACGATTATCAACCGCTGTGAATTTAAGATATATAGCCTCGGCAATATTCTTGGGTTCGACAATGTTATGCGCTAGTATAAGCACTGCTCAAACGACCTATCCCGGCTATACATTTACTGATAAGATTACAGAATCCGCATCTGCGAAAGATGCCGCTGAGCAATCTTGTACCATTATCAATATTCAAGGAGCGATTGCTCGCGGAACACTCGATTTATTTGGTGTTCCTGGTCAGGGTGCATCCACTCTATTCGATCCAGATGGAACTGCTGGCCCTGGAGATCCTGGTTGCTTTGTATCCGATCCGTATCCCTTCACCATCGAATCTGTTCAGCTGAATGCTTTTTCTGCCGCCGCTTTTGGTCAACCAGCAGGAAATGGTGTGGGAACCTACACATTTGAGGTACTCATCTTACAGGCAGATGACGACGGGTCAGGTTGTTATGTGCACGGAGAGCCTTTGTTTACTTCGCCACAACAGTCATTTACAGTAGTAACGACTGCCAATCAGTACCCATCTATTGTACCTGTTGGGTATGAGATTTCAGAGCCTTTTTTCGTACTGGTAAGAACGATATCATGGACCGGGCTGCCTACTTCTGCTCCGTCAGCCGTGCTTTGGAGTAACGGAACAGCACCCAATATTACAGTTCCCAATTGCAGACAATACAATGTAATTATTTCTGCAGGGAATCCAGTGGTCCAGGAGCACAATGTCACTTTCATTGATTTCACCGGATGGCACAACGTGATTGTCAACGGAACTTATCCCGATGCAGTGGGAGACATCGATATCGCCGTTTCTAATTTGACTGCTGATGCCGAAATGATACAATCAACTCCATCTCCTGTAACTGCCACTGTTTCCAACATTGGTGAAGTAGACATCGCGGGTATTGATGTGGTATTGACAGCCAATGGAAATACTGTTCAAACCATTCCTGTCAATTTGGCTGCGGGTGGATCAACTGTAGTTAATTTCACTTACACTCCGGCCATAACCGGAAGTGTAATTTTGATGGTTGCTACCAATGAGACAGGAGATGTTGACACGGCAAATAATTCTGTGTCTGTTACTGTAAATGTAAGTCCACCAGCAGACCCATGTATTTTCAATGATGATATTGAAAGTTACACCTTGGGTGGAATTTCTGCTCAGGATGCCCAATGGACTCCATGGGGAACTGCTCCTGCACTTGATGCAGTAGTTTCTAATGAGCAAGCCAACAGCGGTACCCAGTCCGTTAAAGTGATCGGCGAAGATGATATGTTATACCTACTTGGCAATCAATCAGCCGGGACTTGGAAAATTGGTTTTTTCCTTTATATGCCTACCGGAAGTGGGGGTTATTTCAACCTTCAGAAAACACAAACACCAGGTCAGGAATTTGCCATCGAAGTTCCTTTTGTAAACAACGGAACAGGAACTGTAAGTGCGGGAACTATCGCTGCAGCTTCTTTTGAATGGGATCATGATACATGGAATGAAGTTGAAATCGTTATAAACATCGAATCTGATGTTGCTAACTTTCTATTGAATGGAGAATTAATTCATCAGTGGCCGTGGTCATGGGAAGCCAACGCAGCAACACCCAGTTTGACTTCTATTGGTGCAATCAATTTCTACTCTGCAGCAGATGCTCAACCTTTGATGTATGTTGATGATGTGACTTTCTGTCAATTCTATAACAACACCGCATGCGAAGCGTTTGATCTGGTAGTGAATCAGGTGGTTGAGGGTGATAATACGGATGCCACTGTTTCTGATGAAACCATTGTACCGGGAACAGGATGTTGGAGTGACGGTGGCGTTGATGGCGACGTGTGGTATCAATTTGAAGTTCCCGCAGATGGAACATATTTGGTAACAACGAATCTGGAAGTATTGGATAATGACGATACCCAGATTCTCGTATTCACCAGCAGCGACGACACTTGTGAAGGCACGCTTACACAAATTGGTTGTGGTGACGATGTTTCAGGTTCAAATTTTTTGACAGAGGTTACTTTGGCAGATTTGACAGCAGGAACAATCATCTGGATTCTTGTGGATGGATGGGATGGCGTAACCGGAACATTCCAAATTGCCGTGCAATCATCGGTCGGTCCTATGGCTCCGGTTAATAATCTTTGTGTGGATGCCATCGACCTGTCTGCTTTGACGGGTGGTGCCCTGGGAGCAGTTGAGATTTCAGCTACTTTCACAAACGTGGATGCAACAAACGAAGAAGCATTGGATGGTCTTGCTTGCTGGGATGCAAGCGGTGGTGGAGAATCAGCTGTACAGGTGAGTACCTGGTATACTTTTACAGGTGATGGAAACACTTATTTCATAAGTGCCAACGATTGTGATGGTGTTGCAGTGGAATATGTGGAAGACACTCAATTGGGAATATTCACTGGAGAATGTGATGACCTTACAGAAGTTGCCTGTGTGGATGACATTGATTTGGCTGGTGAAGATTTCACTGCAGCTCTTGAATTCACAACTGAAGCAGGAGTGGAATACACCCTGATGATG
>JBBSDD010000008.1:0-17125 GCA_038249755.1 Flavobacteriales bacterium
AATTGCTGTTTGGCGGAAGCATGTTTAATCGTCCGGTGCGCAAGGGGATCAGCACCTGGTTGTCGCCGCTGAAGCCCATGCTGTTGCCTTTGGATTCCAATAAACCCGTGACCGTAAATCTGTTGCTGCCAATAAAAATTTGTTTCCCCAAAGGATCGGTTATCCCCTTGTTAAACAGTTTTTCGACCACATCTTTTCCGATAAGGGCCACCGGAGCACCGTCGCTAAATTCATCTTTTGAGAAATTTCTTCCTGTCTCCAAATTGTAGCCGGCTGTGGTGAGGTAATTGTCGCTGGCAGCTATGACTTGCACATTGGGATTTGTTTTTTCGGACTGGTATTTTACGGTTGCGGTAAAACTCACCATGGCCGATACAGATGTGGTGGCTTCGAAATCGTAGAGTGAAAGAAAAGCCTGGGCCTCGCGAAAAGTTATCGGTGGATTTATTTTTTTTCTTTCACCACCGCGCGATCCACCTATATTGCCCACATTCGAGCGAATATTAAAGGTATTGGCTCCCATGCTGGAAAAATCGCTTTCGATTTTGGCCTGGAGCGCATCAATGGTTGTAAGGATGCCCACCAAAGCGGTGATGCCCACGGCGATAATGAGCACAGTCAACGTTGTTCGAAGGGCCTGACCACGAATCGATCTTACTGCAATGCCAAAATTTTCAGAATACAATGTTTTCAAAGAATTTCCAATTGGGGTGATAAGTTGGGATAAAATTACGATTCCATGCAGAGATGTTATAACCACTCGTCATATTTTGGTATTTTCGCGGCACCTGAAAATAATCACTCTTTACTATGGTCTTTGATATTGACATGATTAAAGCGTTGTATGAACGCTTTCCATCGCGCATTGCTGCTGCGAGAAACATTCTCAACAAGCCCCTGACGCTTACAGAAAAAATTCTTTACGCCCACCTTGATCAGGGCGATGCCAACACATCTTATGAACGCGGCAAATCCTATGTGGATTTTGCTCCAGACAGAGTCGCCATGCAGGATGCGACCGCACAAATGGCGCTCTTACAATTCATGCAAGCTGGCCGAAAAACCACCGCCGTGCCCACAACGGTGCATTGCGATCACCTTATTCTGGCAGAACACGGCGCCGTGCGCGATTTGAAAGATTCCATCAACAGTAGCTCTGAAGTATTCAATTTCCTAGAATCCGTTTCCAGCAAATACGGCATCGGATTCTGGAAGCCGGGTGCCGGAATCATCCATCAGGTTGTTTTGGAAAATTATGCTTTTCCGGGTGGAATGATGATCGGAACCGATTCACACACTGTAAATGCGGGCGGACTCGGCATGGTAGCCATCGGAGTCGGTGGCGCTGATGCTGTGGATGTGATGGCTGGCATGTCTTGGGAACTGAAATTTCCCAGGCTGATCGGTGTGAAACTCACCGGAAAGATGAGTGGCTGGACCGCTGCCAAAGATGTAATCCTCAAAGTAGCCGGGATACTTACCGTAAAAGGTGGTACCGGTGCCATAGTGGAATACTTCGGCGAAGGAGCAAAAAGCCTTTCCTGTACGGGAAAAGGAACCATTTGTAACATGGGAGCTGAAATTGGCGCCACCACGTCGACATTTGGATACGATGATAAAATGGGCGTCTATCTCCGCGGCACTGGCCGTACTGAAATAGCCGACCTCGCCGACCGCATCGCGGAGCACCTCACGGGTGATGACGAAGTGTATGCGAATCCCGAAAAATATTTCGACAAGGTGATTGAAATCAACCTTTCCGAACTCGAACCGCATATCAATGGACCTTTCACGCCAGATCTTGCAACACCTATTTCAGAATTTGGTGCACGTGTTTTGAAAGAAGGCTGGCCGCGCAAACTTGAGGTAGGTCTGATTGGCTCCTGCACCAATTCCTCTTATGAGGATATCTCCCGTGCCGCTTCACTGGCCCAACAAGCCATTGACAAAAATCTTGAGGTGAAATCTGAATACACCATTACGCCGGGTTCGGAAATGGTGAGGTTTACCGTCGACCGGGATGGATTTCTCGACACTTTCGGTAAAATTGGCGGGGTGGTTCTGGCCAATGCCTGCGGACCGTGTATCGGTCAGTGGGCCCGTCACAGCAAAGATCCAAACAGAAAAAATTCCATCATCACTTCTTTCAACAGGAATTTCGCAAAACGAAATGATGGAAATCCCAATACGCACAGTTTTGTGGCTTCGCCCGAGATCGTGACGGCCATGGCCATCGCAGGCGACTTAACTTTCAATCCTCTTACGGACACCCTCACCAATAAGAACGGTGAACAGGTAAAACTCGATGAGCCGACGGGAATGGAGATGCCTGAAAAAGGATTTTCTGTGGAAGATGCGGGTTACAAAGCGCCGGCTTCTGACGGTTCGAATGTACAGGTAGCTGTGGATCCGGATTCAAAACGTCTGCAACTCCTCGATCCTTTCAAGCGCTGGAATGGTGAAAACCTGACAGGCATGCGCCTGTTGATCAAAGCTTTTGGGAAATGCACCACTGACCACATCTCAATGGCAGGCCCCTGGCTGCGGTTTCGAGGTCACCTCGACAATATTTCCAACAACACGCTCACCGGAGCCGTGAATGCTTTCAACAACGAAACCGACAAAGTGAAAAATCAACTCACCGGTGAATACGGTGGAGTGCCTGCTGTGCAGCGCGCTTACAAAGCTGAAGGAATTTCAACGATTGTGGTCGGTGACCACAATTACGGTGAGGGTTCATCGCGCGAACACGCCGCCATGCAACCGCGGTTTTTGGGTGTCAAAGTGGTATTGGTAAAATCTTTTGCCCGCATCCACGAAACCAATCTCAAAAAACAAGGGATGCTCGGATTGACATTTGCCGACGAGCAGGATTACGACAAGGTGCAGGAAAATGATGTGATTGATATCATTGATTTGAAAGAATTTGCCCCGGATCGCCAATTGACTCTGGTATTTCGGCATGCAGACGGATCGGAAGATACGATCAAAACAAATCACACGTATAACGAAGGTCAGATCGCATGGTTTAAAGCCGGTTCGGCTTTGAATCTCATCAAAAAAATGCAGGAACAGAATTGATATTGTTGCATAGAATTAATGAGCCCGGCCATATATTGGCCGGGCTTTTTTATTTTTCGGGTTGGCGGGGAAATTCAAATCTTGTAACACACCGGAATGGAATTCCTTCCTGATTTGTTTTAAGGAATTGATCATACAGTATTTTCATAAAAAATTACCATCTGAAAGCGGAAAAAAAAGTTACTACTACCCGGCTTTTAATAACTTGATATCCCATGAGTGGAATAATTGTTAAAATATTTCACCAACATGTATATATTCGCGCTAAACTCAAAAGAAACAATTATGAAAAACATTTTGAAAGGTGCTGCATTTGCAGCCGCAATTATTCTTTCTGCCAGTGCAATGCAAGCGCAGGAAAGTTTTGGAAACGCAGGCCTTGAGTTTGCTTTACCAGTAGGCGATTGGGCTGAAGACGCCTATGGTTTTGGTATTGGAGGTTCGGGAGGTTATGAATTCGGATTGTCGGACAATCTGGCGATTACGGCCAATGTTGGAATTACATTTTTCGCAATCGATGATGCTGTTTCAGACTTTGTGAAAAGTTCTTATTTCATTCCAATTCAAGTAGGTGGTCGGTATTATCTTGATGAGTCCAGATCAGGTTTATTTGGAGAAGTTCAAGTGGGAGCGCATATTTTTGGTGTGTCTACAGAGGATTTGGAAATTCTTGGCCAAACGATTGAGGGTTCATCGGAAACTGAAACTTACCTGAGTCTGGCTCCGGCAGTGGGATTTTTCTTAAATGAGAATGTTTCAATTTCTTTGCGCTACCAATTGGTCTTTCAGGGAGACCAGGAAGTAGAGATCGTTAACCCAATCACCTTTGAAACGCAAACGACAACTGTTGACGGATTGAACCTGGGATACATTGGATTAAAACTGGCTTACAATTTTTAATTTCTGAATACGTCATTTCTAATTCCCTCGTGTCATTCATTGACACGAGGGTTTTTTTTTGGATTATTTTCGGATTGAGCCTGCAACGATCGCCATAGTTTTTCTTCACGTCCTTTATTATTCTCTTATTTTTGCAGCATTCGAAGAAAATAATTCATTGACCACACCCAAAAACGATCTCCTTTTACGCGCGGCCCGCGGAGAACACACCGAACGAACGCCTGTATGGCTCATGCGGCAGGCGGGAAGGATCCTTCCTGAATACAGAGCGGTGCGTGGCAGCCTTTCCGGTTTTAAGGAATTGGTCGAAACACCCGAACGCGCGGCTGAGGTGACGCTTCAGCCCGTTGACATTCTCGGTGTGGATGCAGCCATCATCTTTTCAGACATCCTCGTGATTCCCGAAGCGATGGGTCTCACTTACGAAATGGTCGAAAAACGGGGGCCATACTTCCCGGAAACAATAACTTCCGAAAAGGATTTTAATAAAATTCATATTTCCGAAGGCGGCGAACTCGATTACGTATATCAGGCTATCCGGCATACGCTCGACGGTCTGAACGGCCGTGTCCCGCTGATCGGTTTTGCAGGAGCGCCATTTACCATTTTCTGTTACATGGTGGAGGGCAGTGGTTCCAAAACATTTTCACGCGCCCGCAGGATGATTGCCGAAAGGCCGGACCTGGCGCACCGCCTGCTCGATATGATCACCCAATCGACCATCAATTACCTCCGCGCGCAGGTGGAAGCAGGCGTTCACCTGTTGCAGGTGTTTGACTCATGGGCAGGCATTCTGACGCCACACGATTACCGGTCTTTTTCTCTGCCATACCTTCGGCTTATTTGCGAAAGCCTGATCAACACGGTGCCAGTGACGCTTTTTGCCAAAGGCGCCCACTTTTCTTATGCCGATCTGGCCGCGCTGCCCTGCCATACCATCGGGGTGGACTGGAATACACCGGCATCATTTGCCAGGGAGCAGGCAGGTCCAAACCGCACACTCCAGGGAAACCTAGACCCGGCGGCTCTTTACGGCAGTGGCAAGGATATTGCTAAGGCAACCCGCGCCATGCTGGCGGAATTCGGCCCCCACCGTCACATTGCCAACCTTGGCCATGGCGTGTATCCCGATACACCGGTGGACGCTGTAAAAACTTTTATCGATACCGTAAAATCATACACCCATGCATAGATTCAGATTCGCAATTTTGTTTTTCATTGGTTTAATCGCCTTTCCGGCAATGGCCCAGGACGAAAAAGAGGCCCCACAAGAAGACGAGAACAACCTGGCACCCAATGCCAGTTTTGAAACCTATGAAGGCAGCCTCCGCCGGGGTGAACAATTTGAACTCGTTACTGGATGGACGAATCCAACTCCTGTAAAATCTGAACTTTTTGCTTCAGCTGTGAAAAGCCGCTACATCGCCATTCCTGAAAATATGTACGGCAACGAAACGGCAGCTGACGGCGAAAATTACGCAGGTCTGGTCGCTTTCAGCCCGAGAAGCAAGGTGCCACGGTCGTACCTTTCGGTAAAGCTCAAGGAAAAGCTGAAGGAAAAAAGTCTTTATTGCGTCAAATTTCAGGCCTCACTGGCTGAGCGCTCAAGGGTTGCTTCCAACAACCTCGGCGTGGTATTCGAAAAAAGTGCCATGAAAGAGAGCACCGCGGGAACCATCAACAGAATCACGATGCTGAGCCCCGTGAAATACGAAGTCGTATAAACGACAGATGGCTGGTGGGAATACTGCGCGACCTACGCAGCCAAGGGAGGCGAACAATACCTGACGATCGGGAACTTTGCCAGCGACGACCGCACCCTTTCGGAAAATATGGAACTGCCTTCTGCATACGAAGAGGCCGGTAGTTTTGGTGCAGCATACTACTATATCGATGCTGTTGTGGTGGAAGCCCAGGAGGGTGGAAAAGACTGCGGATGCAGCAATACGCAGGCACCGGAAAGCAAGGTTATTTATTCCGGCTCGGTAGCGATCAATGACAATATGACCCTTGGTGAAAAACTTGATGTTGTTGAAGGTTATTTTTATCAATACAAGGATGATGTGGTATCATCTGCCGAACGCAATATTGACAAGGTCATAGAACTCATGAACCAAAATCCACTTTTGAAAGTGCAGATAGTGGGACATACGGACAACGAGGAAGCTGCAAGAGCGAAGACGGATGTCAATATGAAATCTCTCGGTGAGAAGCGGGCGAAGAACGTCATGAATTATATGACTTCCAAAGGCATTGACCGAAGTCGGTTGAGTGCGGTGACTGTCGACAACAAGGAACCGGCTTCCACCATGTCTACACCCATTTCACTCGCCAAAAACCGGCGCGTCGAATTCAAAATCAATCTTTGATTTTTGGGTAAAAACCCGGGCAGAGCTGACGCGAAATAATATCGATTTTTTTCCGTCTTTTAGGATATGCGCATATTCGGACTTTTTCTGTTTCTGATTTTGATTTGCTTTCTGCAAATCAGCGCTCAAAATCTGATTCCGAATGCGGGTTTTGAAGAAATTTTCACGCGCTCCGAACTCCAATGGGTGCAACCTCAGGGACCATTTTATCATTATGAGGAAACGAATATGTCTACCGCGCACAAGGCGCTCAAAGGCCGGTACGTCAACGGTATCTGCATGTACAACAACGAGCCAAACGAGTACCTCCATGTGAAATTACTGGAGCCGCTCGCGGCTGGTCAAATTTACCATTTGGAGCTAAGCGCCATCCTGATGTTGGCAAAATGCTTCAAAGCAGAAGAGCAGCGGTTTATCGGCGTGCACTTTGGCGACAAAAGACTCAACACCCACCTGCCCGGCGATCTCGGCCTGAAACCCCAGGTGAATCTCGAATTGCCACCCGGCAACCGGTTTCAGTGGTTTCAAATGGCTGATACTTTTAGAGCAATGGGAGGGGAGCAATACATGACGCTGGGCTATTTCCCTGGCACCCAATTACTCGAAAGCATGGTGAAAGCCCAGGATGCTTTTTTTGAAGAACTTGACCGGAATGCCGAGGCCAGAGAAAAAGCAAATGAACGCACAGACATGGCATATCTCTACATGCCGCCCGACGAACAGAAAAAGTATCTCAAAGAGCAAAAGAAGAAAAAGAAAAAAGTATCTGAATCCAATTTCAATCACTACCGGAAACCTGAAGACAGGAAATCGGACCTTGATCCCTTTCAATCGGGTCTTCAGGCTTTTTTTTCCGTAAGGTATTACTTCGATGAATTTTGTCTGACACCATTCCAGGATGGCTCACCCGTGGAGTGCAATCCAACTGTCGCCAGAGAGGAGATTGCAGAAGGTCGCACCATCAACCTGCGCAATGTATTCTTTGATTTGGATAAGGCCAACCTCCTCGACGAGTCGGTAATCCAACTCAAAGCCCTGAAAAAACTTCTGGAAGACAATCCTGCCATGCGCATCGAAATACGCGGCTACACCGATAGTCAGGGCGACGATCAATACAACTTAACCCTCAGTCGGCAGCGCGCAGCCGCCGTGGTGGAATGGTTGGTAAATCAGGGAATATCTGCCGGAAGGCTACAATCCGCAGGCTTCGGAGAGGCCGATCCTGTTGAGACCAATGAAACGGAAGCCGGCCGCGCCCTCAACCGGCGGGTTACCTTCTACATTTTGTCAATGTAGGAATGGTTTCATCTGTTTACAAACTAAGATAATTTGCTATTTTTCGCCGATGGAGATAACCCCAATAGCCTTCGCAGGAGCGATTAAAAAAGATGACCCCAAGACGATCAATGCCTGGGCCATGTACGACTGGGCCAATTCGGTTTATTCCCTGGTGATTACCTCTTCGATTTTCCCCATTTTTTATGAAAATATCACCCCTGCGCAGATCACTTTTTTGGGCATCGATTTCCGGAATACGGCTTTGTATTCATTTACCCTTTCCCTGAGTTTTCTGATCGTCGCTATCATCACCCCGCTTCTATCAGGCATTGCAGACTATGCTGGCAGAAAGAAAACGTTTATGAAATTCTTTTGCTACCTCGGTGGGGTGGCCTGCATCAGCATGTTTTTCTTCGATCCGGGATATTTGGGCATAAGCCTGCTGATGGTCGTGCTGGCCAGTGTGGGGTATTCGGGCAGTCAGGTTTTTTACAATGCTTTCCTTCCGGAAATAGCTTCGAGGCCGCGGCAGGACAGTGTCAGTGCGCGCGGCTATTCGCTTGGATACATCGGCAGCGTGTTGTTGCTCGTGGTCAATCTGGCCATGATCATGAATCCAGCTATGTTTGGATTGGAGGAGGGAAGTATTGCAGCCCGGTTGTCTTTTGTCATGGTGGGCATCTGGTGGATCGGCTTTGCGCAAATCACTTTTCGCAACCTTCCGGGAAATGTGTACAACAAAAAAGTAAAAGGCGAATACCTCTACCGCGGTTACCTCGAGTTGCGCAAAGTCTGGTTTGAAATGAAATCGACCAAAAGGCTGCGTAAATATCTTTTGGCGTTTTTTGTTTTTAATATGGGCGTGCAGACTGTGATGTACATGGCTGTAAGTTTTGCGAAAAACGAAATTGAGGGCATGCCCGATTCGGGTCTGATCGTCAGCATTCTGATCATACAGGTGATCGCCGTGGCGGGCGCTTATTTTTTCTCCTGGCTGAGCAGCGTTCTGGGCAATATAAAGTCATTGATGGTATCTGTGATCATATGGATTGCCGTCTGTATCATCGCATTTATCATTTTCACGCCCGTGCAGTTTTACTTTCTCGCAGCCCTTGTGGGCGGGGTGATGGGGGGGATACAGGCGTTGAGCAGGAGCACGTATTCAAAGTTTTTACCCGACACCACTGATCACGCCTCGTATTTCAGCTTTTATGATGTGTGCGACAAGGTGGGAATTGTCATAGGTACACTTACGTTTGGACTTATCCTTCAAGCCACCGGAAGTCTGCGGTATTCGGCACTTGCGCTCGGTATTTTCTTTGTCATTGGTTTCGTTTTGCTCTTGCTGACCCCTTCCCGGGAAACAGAGAAAATGCCAGCAAAGACAATCGAACTTGTAGATTGAAATCCCTTACTTTTACGTTCTAAAAATTACGCATGTCAGATGACGAAGTATATGACGTTGCCATTATTGGCGGCGGCATTGTGGGCGCGGCCTCTTTTTATAAAATTCAAACGAAATATCCCCATCTCCGGATTGTCCTGATCGAAAAGGAACAGGTTTTGGCCAATCATCAGACGGGCAACAACAGCGGTGTGATTCACTCCGGATTGTATTACAAACCCGGATCGCTCAAGGCCATCAATTGTGTGAATGGACGAAAAGAATTGGTCGCTTTTGCGAAAGCGCATGGCATCGCACATGACGTGTGCGGCAAAATAGTGGTGGCCACAGAAGAATCAGAATTGCCCATGCTCGACAAAATTTTTCAGATTGGTTTGGAAAACGGGATCGAAGGCATAGAAAAAATTGATTCAGCGGAGATCGAACGTCGGGAGCCCCATTGCCGCGGCATCGCAGGCATTTGGGTGCCAGTGACAGGCATCATCGATTACCGGCAGGCCACCGAAAAAATGGTTGAACTCGCCTTGTTGATCAACCCGAAAAGCAAGCTTGTGTTGGGAGAAGAAGTGCGGGAAATATCACCGGATGGTGAAATGAAAATCATTCGAACCACCCGCAAACAGTTTCGGAGCCGGTTTCAGGTTTTTTGTGCGGGATTGCAGGCCGACAGGCTCGCCCGCAAAGACAGCGTAAAACTCCGGGAAAAGGTGGTTGGTTTTCGAGGGGATTATTACGAACTGACGGCATCAGGAAAACACAAAATCAAAAATTTGATCTATCCCGTGCCCAATCCGGATTTTCCTTTTTTGGGTGTGCACTTTACCCGGATGACAAGTGGCGAAATTGAATGCGGACCGAATGCGGTTTTCACGTTCAAACGGGAAGGCTACCGCAAGACGGATTTCAATTTTGCGGACACGCTTGATGCGCTGCGATACATCGGTACCTGGCGTTTGTTTTTCCGCAACATGCGTTTTGGAATCAACGAATACCGTCGGGCTTTTTCAAAAGTGCTGTTTTTGCGGTCACTTCAACGGCTTGTGCCATCGCTGACCATGGACGACCTGCGTCCCGGGAGAGCGGGTGTGAGAGCGCTCCTGCTCAGTGTGGATGGCGATACCCGCGACGACTTCAGAATAGAATACCAGGCGACCAGCATTCACGTCTTAAACGCTCCTTCGCCTGCCGCCACGGCAGCGCTGGCTATTGGCGGTCAGATTTGCGAGATGGCTGAAAGGCAATTTGAGTGGGAAGTAATCGCGCAATAGATATCGGGCTTCTTCAAAGATTTTTTACGGACAAAAAAAAAGCCCCTTCGGAGATCCGAAGGGGCTTTTCAATCATTGTATTACGCCGTATTAACGCGCCACCACCACTTTAAATGTGCTGCTGGTATTGTCGTTAAACTGCATGTTGAAAACGTAACTTCCGTTGGTTACACCATTCATGTCAACTTCGATCATGTTGTTTCCTCCGTAATTTGCATTGACAGCTTTCACCAGTCTTCCGGTGAGGTCGTAAATGTGAATGGTTGCGCTCGCCGCAGATCCTGCGTACGGAATAGCGATAAAGTCGCGGGTTGGATTTGGATAGGGGGTGATATCGATTTTTTTGGCATCATCAGTTCCAACTGTAATGTCAACAAGAGTAACCGCGTGTCCAGGAGCAGTATCTTCACCGAAACCTCTCCAGAAAAAAGTGGAAGATGTTCTGATCGGTGATATAGGCTGCAAATACTCTTCTAAAGTTGTCAGATAATCAATTTGCGATGTTGCAAAGGCGAGGTTTAAGGAGTCACTACCTGATCTTACACAAAAGAGGTAGCGCACATCATCTTGCAAAACAATCGGATCGAAAAAAGGTACATAAACAACATCACCACTTTGATCCTCAGACGTATATGCAAATTCGCCATAAGCAAGGAAATCATCCGCTGCAAATGTCTGATCCAGCAACACTTGGGGTGGAGTTGTCGTCACATCTTCAAATTCATCAAGCCAGGGATAGATTCGAACTTCTAAAATTTGCTCAGCCAGACCACTTAGAAGGCTCGAATTGGTTGCTGCCGTGTGTATTCCATCCGCCCGCAATCTACTTGCATTCGCATCACGGAAATGTGCACAGGTTTCAAAAAAGTCGTTGAAATCAGCTGCTACAAGCCGCGAGAATAATGTGGGTTCGATCATTTCTGTCTCAGGATTTACGTAATTGTATGAAAAAATGTCGGACGTGACTGTAAACGGTACAGTAATCGGCGCATTGTTTACTTCAAACTCCTCAACCAAATCCGAAAAGATTGTATAAATAAGTTCATATTCTCCTAATTGAGCACCACCCGGTTGCGAGAAGACCGGAAGCGCAACGTACGTAGTATCGCCAGTTTCCATTTCAAAATCACCCATTGTTTCATCATAAATCACCTCATTATTAAAGGTAACGGTAGCATTCAGAGTTACGCCAGTTTGGAAATTGGACCCATAATTGGCTACAAATGCACCTATGGGAAGAGTAAATTCTTCCTCATTTTGAAGAATGCTTATTGGTTTAGCAGCCCAGTTTGGACGCAAAGCGAAACCATTTAGCATAGCCAGATCATTATCGAAATTCGGCACTCCCAGATATGCTGTAACCGTTCCGGCAAGAATTTCTTCTCCCAATAACACACCAGTTTCAAAATCCGTCATTACCACCGGCACAGTTACAGCACCTCCAAAATCGCCTGCCAACATGCCAAGTGCTCCCTCTCCTGGATTACGATTTACAATAATGACTGCGATGGCACCTGCTTCCCATGCATTAAGGGCCTTCTGACCAAATTGGCAAGTGCCGCGCCATACTACGGCAATTTTGCCATCCACATCAGCACCATTTGTAAGGGGAAAACAGCCCAATGAATCTCCGGCAGTTCCATCAGTTACAAAAACCAATTCCCCAGTTACAGAATTCGCTGGAATGAATAAATCAGGCATATTTGTCCATCCATTTGCAGGCTCAGGGCTAGTTACTACGGGGTAAATCCCTTCTTGGGATTCGGGAGTAAGAACTTGAAATATCGGAGCTTGGGAAAATCCCAAAAAGCTAAAGGTTGAGAATGCTAAAAAGAGTAAAGATTTTTTCATAGGATTTTAAGATTAAATTAAGAAGTGTGAATCTACAAATTTAAAATGATTCGAAAGAATAGTCGATATGAAATACCGGGCATTATCGTAATCGCATGGACACCTTGTCATAAATTTGAAGGGAGTCGAATAAAAGTCAACGGTTTATGGGCAAAAATTTTTTTTTTTAACATGAGAATTGAGATTGGTCCCAAGGTTTGCAAAGTCAATCGAAGCAGCCCTTTTAAACGATCTTATACTTCTGAAGTACCGCATTCCAATCCCAGATAAAGTTTTCGAGTGCATCTTTCAATCGTTGGATGAAGATGGGGTTGGGGGCATCGAGGTTTTTGAAATATGCCTCCTGATATTGGTTCAGACCATACTTGCAAAAAAGCGTTTTTGCCATGCCGGTAAGCATATTCTTGCTCGGATGGTTTTTGCGCGCCATGAGTTTCCGGGTTTCTCCCACCATTTGCGCCAATTCCATTTTGTCCAGATCGTAGACTGCGGCAAATTTTTCGAGAATGTATTCGGTGATGCGTTTATCTTGCCTGGGCTCAAAATGCAGAGGGATATCCTGTAGGTTGCCAGCGAGAATGATCAGTATAAAAGGCCCGATATTTTCCTGACCGATTTGTGGTCGGGTCGTAAATTCGGGAGAGTCATTGATAAGCCCTGCCATATCATCAAAGCCAGCATCGATAAGCGATTGAATGGCATTGACGAAAATATTTGCAACCTGCTCTTCGGTAAGTTTTTTCTTTCCGAACAATGTCAGCATAGGGCGGGGGTAATTTAATTTGAGGATGAATGTCCAAAAATATATAGAATAGCCGGGCCCAATCAATTTTTGAAATTCAAATTTCCAACAAAGTTTTCAACCCTGATGATTGGTTAATTAGTCACTTCCATTCCCTTCACATACCCTACCTTTGGCGGGAAATACGTCCGTTTGAAAACAACACAATTATCCTCTGTATTTTTATTCAAATGCCCACGTTGCCACAAGGGTGATCTCTTCTTAACAAAAAGTACCTACACCCGCGGATTTGCTGCCATGCACAAACATTGTCCGGAATGCAATCAGGGATTCGATCCCGAACCTGGGTTTTATTTTGGCGCCGCCTACGTGAGCTATGGTCTTACAGTGGGACTTTGGATTGCGCTTTTTGTGGCACTTTTTACTTTCGATGCCTGGGGTATTATTTCATTTTCTTTCACGGAAGACCCACTTTTTCTCATGGGTTGGGGCATCGGTTTGCTCCTGGTGCTGCTCCCATTTATTTATAGGCTTTCCCGGTCCATCTGGATTCACATGTTTGTGAAGTCGGCGGGTTGAGGCTCGCTTTCGCGGCAAATATTTACGTTGGTTTTACTTTTAAATTGCCGCTGGCAGGGTCGAAAAGACCGCTGCCATGGTGTTTAGAATTGGCTCGTACTTAATACTTAATACTTTGTACAGCTCACGACCCTAATGAAATGACTGCAAATCATTGAGACGCTTGTAGGTACCGCCCAATGCCATCAGCGTCGGATGGTTTCCCTGTTCAGAAATTTTGCCGTTTTCCACCACCACAATTAGATCCGCGTGTTGGATGGTGGAGAGGCGATGCGCAATCACCAGTGACGTGCGGTTTTCCATCAGTTTATTGATGGCGTCCTGCACCAGGCGCTCCGACTCGGTGTCGAGCGCGGATGTGGCTTCATCGAGAATCAGGAAATCGGGATCTTTCAAAACAGCGCGCGCGATGCTGATGCGTTGTTTTTGTCCGCCGCTGAGTTTGTTTCCGCCGTCGCCTACGGTGGTGAGAAATCCATTGTCAAGCTGCTCAATAAAATCATAGGCATTGGCAATTTTTGCGGCAGCGATCACTTCGGCATCGCTCGCTTCAGGTCGCGACAGGCGAATGTTGTTGGCCACGGTATCATTAAACAGAATGGACTCCTGCGACACGATGCCGAAGAAATTGCGCAAGCGCGCCAATGACAATTGACGGATATCGATACCGTCGATGCTGATGCGCCCGTCGGTCACATCATAAAACCGCGGTACCAGATTGGCCAGGGTGCTCTTGCCTCCGCCCGAAGGCCCGACGAGTGCCACTTTCTGACCTTTTTTGATCACCAGATCAATTCCGGAAATCACTTCCTTGTCGCCGTAACGGAAATGAATATTGTTGATATGGATTGAATCTTTGAATTTTTCCAGGATCACTGGATTTTTTGGTTCCCGGATTTTTTCTTCCGCATCGAGTACCTGATTGATCCGGTCAACAGAAGCGATGCCTTTTTGAATTTTGAAATACGCCTGACTAAATGATTTCGCCGGAGCGATAATTTGTGAGAAAATGACAATAAACAGAATGAAAAACTCTCCGGTAAATCCACCTTGCTGCTCCCGCAGTACGAGCAAACCCCCAAAATAAATCAGAATAGCAAGGGTGATGGTACTCAGTATTTCGGTAAGCGGACTGCCGAGGTACTGTTTCCTGAAAAGGCGTATCATCAACCGGTGATACGCATTGTTGGTGTCGGTAAACCTTTTTTGCGTGGCCCCCTGCGCGTTGAATGCCTGAATGATGCGCAGACCTCCGAGGGTTTCCTCAAATACGGATAACACCTCACCGAGCTTGGATTGACCGCGGTTGGAAGCACCTTTCAAGCTCTTTCCGATCATCGATATAAACACACCACTCACCGGAAGCAGAATGAGCACGAAGATGGTGAGTTGCCAGCTCATGAAAAGCATGGTGCCGAGGTATGTCAGAATCAGTATCGGGTCGCGAAAAACCATCTCCAGGGAGGAAATAATGGATACTTCCACTTCATTCACATCGCTCGTGGCGCGGGATATGAGGTCGCCTTTGCGCTCCTCGCTGTAATATCCAAGGTGGAGCATGAGCATTTTCTGGTGCATCTGCTGGCGCAGGTCGCGTATCACACCAATGCGAACGGGCGCGATGAAGTACAGCGTGAAATAACTCGCTATATTTTTAAGGAGAAAAATAATGATGATAAAACTGCAGAAATAGATAAGTGCCTTCTCGGCCCCATAGTTTACTACAAAGGCCTCGAATTGATAATTGAGGTACTTCAGGAATTCTGAAGTGGATAGGCCAAATTCGGGTGCCTGTTCCGGCAATGGTTCTGATTTTCCGGAATTGAATAAGATGCTGAGAAAAGGTGCGACAAGGGCCAGAGAAAACAGCGAAAAGATTGTGGTGAGGATGTTAAAACCGATGTTTCCAGCTACTTCAGCCTTGTAATTTCGAAGAAGTTTAAGAATCTGGATGATGCTCTTCATACTTCCTGCGGTGCAATGCCGAGATAATTGTGTGGAGTGATGTTTTTCAGCTCAGTTTTTACCGCGTCAGATATTTGCAGGGTATCTATGAATTGATGCAGCGAATCCTGATCGATTTCTGCATTCGTTCGGGTGAGATCGCGGAGCGCTTCATATGGCTTGGGATACCCTTCACGGCGCAGAATGGTCTGTACAGCTTCGGCCACCACATTCCATGACTGATCGAGGTCACGGCGGATGGCAGCCTCGTTGAGCAGCAATTTTCCCAGACCTTTTTCGATCGACTTTAGTGCGATGAGTCCATGTCCCAGCGGTACGCCCACATTGCGCAACACCGTGCTGTCGGTGAGGTCGCGTTGAAGCCGCGATATGGGAAGTTTTGCCGAAAGGTGTTCCAAAATGGCATTGGCCAAACCGAGATTTCCTTCGGCATTTTCAAAATCGATGGGATTCACCTTGTGCGGCATGGCCGAGGAGCCCACTTCACCTGCGAGAATGGCTTGTTTGAAATAATTTACCGAAATGTACGACCAGATGTCGCGACACAGGTCGGTAAGAATGGTATTGATCCGCTTCAAGGCATCAAATTTCGCTGCCAGCTGATCGTAATGTTCGATCTGCGTGGTGGTTTGCTGGCGATCAATTCCGAGTTTGTTTTTCAAAAAATCATTGGCAAACTTCACCCAATCCACCTCGGGATAAGCTACGGCATGCGCATTAAAATTTCCGGTAGCTCCACCAAATTTTCCCGATACAGGGATGTTTTCGAGCGTTGCCAGCTGGATGTCCAGCCTTTCGGCAAAAACGCGTATTTCCTTGCCAAGCCTTGTCGGAGAGGCAGGTTGACCATGCGTGCGGGCCAACATGGCAACGTCTTTCCAGTCGTTTGCCAGTGCGTAAAGTTTCTCACACAAGTGGCGCAACATGGGCGTGTACACTTCACCAAAAGCGGCTTTCATGGACATGGGTATGGCCGTGTTGTTGATGTCCTGAGACGTGAGTCCAAAATGAACAAACTCGGCATATGCTTCAAGGCCGAGATCGGGGAGTTTTTGTTTGATCAGATATTCCACGGCTTTGACATCGTGGTTGGTGATCTTTTCAAAAGCCTTGATGTCGTGGGCATCCTTTTCAGAAAAATCCGTGTAGAGCCGACGCAGTCCGGTTTTGGCTTCCGCCGAAACATTTTTGAGCTGTGGCAGGGGAAGTTCACAAAGTGCGATGAAATACTCCACTTCCACTTGCACGCGGTAGCGCATCAGGGCGTATTCCGAAAAGTAGGGGATAAGGGAAGCAGTTTTTGAAGCATATCGGCCGTCGATCGGCGAAATGGCAGTGATGCTCATTTTTTTGCGGAGTGAAATAAGTTGCGAAAATCCGCATTTTTTGGGAAAGAAAAAAAGATAATGGTTGAAGGAATGTGTGGGAGCATTTCTGATTACCGAAAACCGCACATACTTTACAAGTTCGGTGGGTACATTTTTTCAAAATTCGCGCAAAAAAAGAAAAGGCGACCTACCTGGCCGCCTTCACTTTTTATTTTAATTGAAATAATTATTTCAACTTAACCAACTTGCCATTTTGGGTTGGCTTGTCATCCAAATAAATCACGTAGGTCAGCACACCGCTTGGGATTTTATTTCCATCAATCTGAAAATTGGAAGTTCCTTCCCCAAATTTTTGGCTC